>CAZGXM010000076.1:3045-9900 GCA_964529795.1 uncultured Thermoanaerobacteraceae bacterium | reverse complement strand
TTCTATTGTATTGGTGAAATAAGGCCTTGTCAATGGTTTAGCCGCTTAAACAACCAGCAGGAATACCCCACGGAAAAGACAGGGGGGAAGAGAATTAACGGGAAAAACACCATCCAGACCAGGCTTTGGGGCAGCAGCAACGCTGCAATCAAGGCAATCACGGCGGCAGCAGTCCAGATGTAAGCGGTCAGCCGGTGGGTTTTACGCCAAACCTCCTCGCTGGCCAGAGTCCAGGGAGTCCTAATACCCAGGAAATAATTATGCCGCACGCGGCCTAGATAATTCCCGATTATCACCATTAACAGCGCCACCCCCGCCGGAACGATACGGCCTACCGGTACCGGGTGGCCCAAGGCGCTGGCGATTACGATTAAATAGAGCCCTACCAGAAACAACTGGATGGCATAGCGCAGGATACGGTAAACCTCGGGAAACTTGCTGTAATTTTCATATTTCGGGTCTAACCACGGCAAAAAGATAAAGAGAACGTATATGGCCAGGTTCAACAGCGGTATGCCAAAAGCGCCGGCGAACCTGCCGCCGTAGCCATCCACCTCTCCTCGAAAATTCCAGTGCATGGGTACCCGCTCGGGCAGTTGAGGATAAACCCACAACGCCGCAATAAAAGTCAGTGCCACCAAAACGAGCAGCGGCCATTCCCATTTGATCTCCTTACTCATTTTCCTTGCCTCCCTTTTCTTGGTCAGTCAGGGCCAAGATCCAGTTCATTAAATCCTGTATTACCGTGGTATTCAGGGAATAATAAATGTACTGCCCCTGTTTTTCAGCAGAAACCAGCTTCGCCTGTTTTAAAATGTTTAGATGATGCGAAATACTGGGTTTGGAAATAGAAAATTCCTCCGCAATTTCCCCGGCGGTCATATCCCGCTGGTGCAGCAGTTTGATAATCTGTCGCCGGGTACGGTCTGCCAGGGCCTTAAAGGTATTGTTTAACGGGCTCATAGCACCTTCTCTCCTTTTAGATATTTAGTTAATGTTCTAACTATCTAAATTATACTCCTGCTCCCGCCCGTAGTCAATACAAATCTGATAGAAATTTTGAAAGGAAATTGGCTTAAACACACAGAATAAAGTTAGAAGACTTTTCCGAAGGGAGGGGCCGGCATTAACTCTCAAACAAAATTTCCCGGGCTCAATGAGACAACTCTACTGGAAGACTATATCTTTGGCGAAAAAGGGAATGGGCTTGAACAAACGGTGGGTAACCTTTTGCTATCACAAAAGCAAACCCTGGCCACGGCAGAATCCTGCACCGGCGGCCTGCTGGCTCACAAGCTGACCCTGGTACCGGGCAGTTCCGGCTACTTCCCGTTGGGATTGATAACTTACGACAACCGCTGGAAAGAAGCGCTGCTGGGGGTGCCGGAGCAAATTATAAAAGAAAAGGGGGCGGTAAGCCCACAAGTGGCGGAGGCAATGGCAACAGGCATCCGTAACAAGGCAGCAACAGACCTGGGTATCGGCATTACCGGTATTGCCGGCCCGGGCGGCGGCACTGCGGCAAAACCCGTAGGCCTGGTCTATATTGCGTTGGCAACCGGAAAGCATGCCCGGGTAAAAAAATTTCAATTTCAAGGAAAACGTGAGGAGATTAAAGAATACTCAGCCCGGGCGGCGCT
The DNA here is from genome assembly GCA_964529795.1 of uncultured Thermoanaerobacteraceae bacterium. GTDB lineage: Bacteria > Bacillota > JADQBR01 > JADQBR01 > JADQBR01 > CAZGXM01. The sequence goes on along the minus strand of CAZGXM010000076.1, from coordinate 8,260 downwards.
GACACTGCTTTTCCTTTTCCTAAAAAAACAAGCAGGGAATAACTAAACCCTGCTTTACCTTGCCTGAATTCAGTTCACGCCCAAATATGTCTGGTGAAGCCGGTCGTACCTGGCATCGTAAAAAGCTTTGCCAACTTTTTCCCCGCTGTCATATACGGCAAATACGGTCAGGGAAATACCACGGCTTTTCACGTCAAAACTGGTCATAAACTGGTCCCTGACTCTGGCGGCGGTGTCGGCAATCTGCTGTTTGTTTAGATAGGAATAGATGGTAATTGTGATGTTATATTCTTTTTTCTCTTTATCGAATGTTACCGCGACATTTTTCACATCTTTCATATCCTCGTTAATTCTGACCGCCAATTCCCGGGCCCGCTGGAGCTCCTCCCGGGAAACACCGCCACTGCCACAGCCGGCGAAAACAGCAAGGACCGCAAACAGCATCACCAACACTACTATTTTTCGCACGTTGTTCATGGTTCACCCCACCCTTTGCACTTATTTTCTATCACATTACAAGTTGTGAAAATATGCACATAGGTGTTGAAACTACACCCTTATATTATATTTTGCCGTTGTGCGAAAAAAACCTGCATCCGAGACATTTTTTTAAAATTTTTTCTCAAAAGCATTCTTTCTGATTTAACCGAAAAAAACATAGCCAACCAGCCGGCAATGAAGGGTAACAACACCATCAGACTCAGGCGGACCAGCATAAATTTGGGCCCGACAATGGCTATCTCAAAAGGGATCTGACCTATGCCCAGCATTGCCCACCGGTGACAAAAGCTACAGCGGTGCCAATACCGGCGCAGGCATGAAAGATGGAAGCGATAATGGGAAAGGAAACATATGGCCCTTCCAGTACCAAAGCACCGGCCAGACCCCCCAAAAACAAACCCTTTAAGCCGGATTCCTTTCCCAGCCACTTGGCAATCATTTCTTTGGACACCAGGACTTGAATCAAACCGGTAACAAGAAAAGCCACCAGCAGCAGCGGCGCAACAAGCAGCAACATTTTGCCGCCAATAATAAAACCCCGTGAAACCAGGCTCACCTCGCCCCGGTAATAGGCGAGGACCGTCAAAATCAGGGCAGCCACTGCCATGCCGATAGTTGTATTACGCATAATCTACCTGCCGGCCACCAATTGGCCATTTGTCAGAAAACTTCCTGCGGGATGAGCAAAAAAATGCCGCCAATTCCCACGGCAGTTTCCGGTTTCTCTTTGTCCACAAACCCTTTCACCGCATCGGCATCCGGTACCGTCCAGAGGGTAAAAATGTTTTTGTGGCTCTATTGCCGACAGCGGCGGCCACCCCGCCGACAATTACAATCTTTTTGCCCATTGAACGCATCCCCTTTAACTAGTTTTTGCTCTATTTTCCCCGCTGCACATAATTTTGACAAAATTGCATGAAACTCTCGCAAACCAGGGACGACACCTGCCCTTCAAGATAGACAAAACGCAAGCTCCGCACAATTGGCCTGTCACTGAACGTCAAAGCTTTGAGCGTCCCCGCTGCCAGTTCTTCCTTTACCGTCAACCGGGAAATAACGGTCACGCCCAAATTTTCCCGAACCAATGCCTTTATTGCCTGGGTGCTTCCCAGTTCCATGAAAATAGTCAGGTCATTCACAGACCTTCCGGAATTCTCTAGCGCCGCTTCAAATACTTCCCGCGTCCCCGAGCCGGGCTCGCGCAGAAGCAGCTTTTCCAGTTTCAACTCCCCCCAGGAAATAGTTTCTTGCCCGGCCCACCGGTGTTCCGGGGCACATACCAGGACCAGTTCATCCGACATTAAATTTTCTTCTGTCAAGCCGCCGGTAGCCAGCGGCCCTTCCACCAGGGCCAGGTCAATCTGGCGACCTTTCACCATTTTTTCAATAAGCTGGGTATTGGCCACCCGCAGTAAAATATCTACCTGGGGAAACTGCTGTTTAAAAGCACCCATTACCGGCGGAAGCAAATATTCCCCTATGGTCAAGGTGGCGCCAAGGTGTAATGGGCCTCTTACCTGCTTTTCCAAGCGGTTTATTTCCCTGGCCGCTTCCTTATACAGGCCCAAAATGCGGTAGGCATAGCCCAGCAGCACTTCTCCCGCCGGGGTTAATGTTACCTCCTTCTCCCACCGTTTAAACAGCCGGGTCCCGTATTCCTCCTCCAACTGCTGTATTTGCACGCTTACTGCCGGTTGACTGAGATGAAGGTAGGCCGCTGCTTTGGAAAAATTTTTGTTCTCTGCAACTGCAATAAAAGTCTTAAGGCGCGAATCAAACATCAGTATTCACCCATCACTACCAAATTAAAGCTGCCCTAACAACCGTTGGACAACTATACTGGCAACCGCCACGCTAATCCATACTGCGCAGCCCAGCATTATCGGCTTTAAACCTGTAGCAAGCATCCGGCGGAAATCCGCTTTTAAGCCCACTGCTGACAGCGCAATTACAATCATGAATTTCCCCAGTCTGTGCACCAGAGGCACCAAACCCCGGGAGATGATGCCCAATGTATTCAACAGAGATGCCAGTAAAAAGTAGATGATAAACCAGGGAAAAACTTGCTTCCAAGGCACGTCCATGCCCTGCCCCTTTTTTTTCGCTGCATGTATGAAAGCAAAAATGGCGGCAATAGGGATAATCATTGTGGTTCTGGTAAGTTTCACTATCGTCGCGTAATCTCCCGCTGCTTTACTAAAGGCATACCCGGCAGCCACCACCGATGACGTATCATTTATGGCAGTCCCTGCCCAAAGCCCGAAAGCTTTGGCAGACATGCCCAAAATATGCCCCAGGGGCGGAAACATCAAAACGGCCAGGACATTGAAAAAGAAAATTGTGGAAATGGAATAGGCCATCTCATCATCCCCCGCCTCTATAATGGGCGAAACCGCGGCAATGGCCGACCCGCCGCAGATGGCAGTGCCCACGCCGATTAAACTGGTAAGATTCTTTGAAACGCCTAAAACACGCCCCAAGACCAGGGCAACAAAGAAAGCCACTGTCAAAGTTACCATCATAACAGCAAGAGATTCCCGCCCGGTACGCCAAACCTGTTCCATACTTAAAGAAGCGCCGAGCACAATGATCGACCACTGGAGTACCTTTTTTGCTGCCAGGTCTACTCCCGCTGTATATTTCTCCTTCACTCCCAGCACATTACTGTAAATCATCCCCAAAACGATGGCAAACACAGGCGCACCGACGATTTCGTACTTGCTACCCAGCAAGCTAGCTGCCAAAGCTATAAGGATGGATAATAAAAGTCCTAAGTGCAGTTTCGGTTTTGCGGCATCAGTTGCCATAAGTCAATACCCCCTCTTGGTTTCTACTACAATTCTAACCCTTACCCGGAAACCGAGGGAAATATTGATTTTTAATAAACGCTATAATTATATTTAATACCTATTGCGGGGTCAAAAAGCCCACGTTAACCGGTCAGGTTAAAAATCGCTTTAATGCCTTACCGTTAAGATAATCACATTTGGCCCCCTGGCTGGTATCCAGCTCCGCCAGCTTTTCTTCAATCAACTGCTTTATTTTCCACCAGCTTGTATCCCAGTTGCTAAACAACTGCTTGTCCTTGGGCCCCTTGCCCACCAGCCGCTGAATGACCGTATCCGGGTGCAGGAATTCCAGAAAAGTGACCACCCGGCGCACATACTCCTCCAAGGAAATTATCGCCACTTCGCCTCTTTCAAATTGTTTTCCCAATTGAGTTCCCTTCACGACGTACAGGGAGTGCAGCTTGACGTAATCAACCCCCAAGGCGGACAAAACCTTGGCATTTTCTATCACGTCAAGCATGTCATCCCCGGGCAGGTTGAGAATTACATGGGCACAAATGGCAAAATTTCTTTTTTTAATACGCTGCACGGCATCCAAAAATTCAGCCAGGGTGTGACCGCGGTTTACATCTTTCAGCGTGCGGTAGTTCACCGTCTGCAACCCCAGTTCCACGTCTATGTCCAGTCCTTTGTTCACCAAATCCAGCAGTACGTCCAGATAGGCATCATTGACACAGTCAGGCCTGGTGGAGACAGAAATCCCGACCAGGTCCGGTTCCGCCGCCGCGGCTTCCATATATGCCCGGAATTGCTCCAGGGGAAAGTAGGTGTTGGTAAATGCCTGAAAGTAGGCAATGAATTTACCGGCGTGAAAACGTTTTTTAAAGTATGCCTTGTTTTCCGCCAGTTGTTCCTTAACAGACAGCACCGAAGGCAGGCATTCAAAGCCCGCGCCCCGCTCGTCACAAAAAGTACAGCCGCCCACAGCCAGGGTACCGTCCCGGTTGGGGCAGGAACCGGGCAAATTCACCGGCAGCTTGTAAACCTTGTGGCCGTATTTCTCCTGCAGATGTGCAGAATACTGGCGGTAGCGGGAAACAGCCAACAATAAAACCTCTTTCTTCAGGGATTTATAAACCAGTTCTATTTTTTCCAAAACCATTCCTGCATAACAAAAGAAAGAATGCCTGTTGCAAAACCCAGGTTTTCCCCGTACAATAAACTCACTACTATCTGCCAGGGAGGGGGGATGATCATGTTTCAGGTCGCAGGTATCCAAATGACACCAATAATGAACGATGTGGACGCAAATTTGAAAAGAGGAGTTCAATTTATCCGCCACGCAGCTGAGGAAGCGGATCTAATTGTGCTTCCGGAGCTTTGGACCACCGGCTATTACCTGTCCAAGGAAGCGTTTTATAACCTGGCGGAAACCCGGCAAGGCAAAACCATTTCCCTTATGCAGGAAGAGGCCAGCAGGGCCCAGGCCGCCATCATCTGTCCTTTTGTGGAAAAAAATGACAAGAACGAAATCTTTATTGCCGCAGCCATTATTGACAGTGACGGCAAGTTGAGAGCAGTGGTGAGAAAAAGCCTTCTCTGGGGTAGAGAGCAAAACATATTTCAAAAAGGAAAAATCAGATACCCCATTTTTGACACCAAGCTTGGTAAAATCGGGGTGCTGATCTGCTATGAAATGGAATTTCCCGAACCCAGCCGCCTGCTGGCGCTGCAGGGAGCGGAAATCATCGTCTGCCCGTCGGTGTGGAGCGTGGCAGCTTCCCACCGCTGGGATATCCAACTGCCCGCCCGGGCACTGGACAATACAATTTACGTCTTCGGGGTAAACACCGTCGGCAACAATAGCTGCGGTAAGAGCAAGCTGGTAAGCCCTTTAGGTGACATTCTCGCTGAAACATCGGATA
>CAZGXM010000076.1:0-2945 GCA_964529795.1 uncultured Thermoanaerobacteraceae bacterium | reverse complement strand
GAAGCCGGTTTGTCACGCATTTTGAGATACGACAAAAAATTTTTATTTATATTTACTTGTTTGCGTAAACAACAATATGGTTTTTATAGTTTTTCGCCATAGTTGTCAAGAGCAGAATTTTGTTGTTAAAGAGGGTTTGGGTAAACCAAGATATTAAATCTTGTAAAAAGAGGGTTTCTGTTTGGCAAAGACTGACACGTATTTAAATTTTGCCTGACTCAGCAACTGAACGGCCAGATCATACTTGTAACCAACAGCCTCTGCATTATGTGCATCGGAACCGATAGTAACAATTTCCCCCCCCAATTCACGGTAAAAACGCAGGATGCTCAAGCCGGGATGACTGGTATTCAAGCCGTAACGGTAACCGGACATATTCAGCTCTATACCGCGGCCGGAGTGGATAAGTACTTTTAAAGTATCCTCTATCATATCGTAGTAGTCGTGCCAGTTCACGTCTTCGCATTTGCAGTCAAGGTATTTTAAATATCTCTTGACCAAATCCAAGTGCCCGAGAACATTAAAATACGGGTAATTTCTGACCATGTCATTGACAGTAATAAAATATTCCGCCAGTACCTGGTGGACAGATTTTCCCAGAAAAAAATCTCCCTCGTGCAAATCCTTGTCCTCCACCACATGAACGGAGCCAATGATAAAATCAAAGTCTCCCCGGTCGGTGAACTCTTTACTCTCTTTATAACCGGAGGGATGTAACCCCACTTCCACCCCTTTTACTATCTTTAATTGGCGGAATGTATCTGACAACCGCTCAACCTCTGCCATATACCTGACAATATCAAACTCCCAATCAAGATTACTGTCCGGATAAATTACATCCAGGTGCTCGGTAAAGGCAATTTCCCTCACCCCTTTAGCCACAGCCGCCTGACACGCTTCTTCCATAGACATCCTGGCATCTGAAGAAAAATTGGTGTGAACGTGATAATCCAGCATTTGCCAACCACCCTTTACAAAACTTTTCTGACTTCTTTATTGCCTGCTTGATCTTTAATCCTTTCTTTTTTCATCCTGTATATTCCTGCATCAAAACCACCGTTAGTGAAGGCTATTTCGCTATTGCAAAAACTTTCGTCTTATTGGCTCTCCCTGCCGGAGGTAATAAGTTCAACAGTTGACATAATGATTTCCCAAATCATTTTGATTTGTACTAAGATTAATTAAAGCACATTTTTTCATAACCGGCAACCGTCAGCTATCGCTGAAAGAAAACCCGAAAACAGCCTGGCATATATCAGCCGCTCAACGCCGCACCCAGTGCACCGACAATTTGCGGGTGCCGGGGAATATGCAGTTCGCCGCTACCAATAGCTTTTGCCAAAAATATCCCCATGCCGGGGATGCCGGCAACCCCGCCGGTAAAGACCATAACGTCCGCAGGGCCTACCCTGGCCACCATCCCGGCTACCCTTTGACAGATGGAATTGACCAGACCCAGCGCAATATTTTCCAGGGGTACTTCCCGGTTAAGCAAAGATACAACTTCGGTTTCAGCAAAAACCGTACACATACTGTTAATGGTAATCGCCTCACTGGCCTGCCGTGCCCTTTCCACCAGTTCATTCAGTGACAGGTTTAGCGTTCGTTGCATGGTTTCCAGGAACTTGCCGGTACCGGCGGCACACTTGTCATTCATGAGAAAATCAGCCACCTGCCCTGAATGGTCCAGTTTAATGACCTTGCAGTCCTGCCCACCGATATCAATTACCATGCGGCACCGGGGAAAAAAGTACCGGGCTCCCAGGGCGTGGGCCTTTATCTCCGTGACAATATCATCGGCAAAAGAGTTACGGGCGGCATGCCGCCCGTAACCCGTGGCAATTACCCTTTGAATACCGGGCAGTTCCTCCACGGTATCTTTGGCCCGCTGAATGGGATTGTGCCCGCTGTCCTGTACTTTGGAAAAGACAATTTCCCCGTCGGACAGCACGGCCGTCCCGATAGTCCGCGAACCTATATCCACCCCTACTATCATGCCATGTCCCTACCTGACCATTTCCAAAAATGCTTCAATGCGCGTACGTATTTGTTCCGTATCATTGTCGCTGTAATCCGTCTCAATCAAAATTACCGGGATACTTGCCTTTTTTAAGGCATTTTCAATCTTGTGATACTCCACGGCATAGCCGTGGCAGAACTGCAAGTTATAGTAGACAACCCCGTCCACATGGTATTCCCGGGCCAGGCGCAGGACATCTTCCACCCGGCTGGTATTTGGAGTAAAGCAGGAGCAGTTGATTTGCATATATCTTTCCGCCAGGGCGGCAATTTGCCCGTCCAGGTTTTCAGCGGTAGTCCTGACAGGATTTTCGTAATACCTGGTGCCGATACAGGTTTCCTCGCAGACAACTGCACCACCGCTGCCTTCGATTATGTCATGAAGCTGCCAGTTGGGCACCACTTGGGGAGTACCTGCCACCATGATGCGCGGAGCCCCCTCAGCAAAGACACCTATTCCTTCTTTTACACGCTGCTCCAGCTCTGCAGCCAGCGCTTCCCCCTTTTCAATGAACCGCCGGGGGTTATCGTAAAAAGATATCTGTGTAACTAACAGGGCATCCTTGCCGCTAATAGGAACTGCTGCTGCTTTACGGGTATTGTGGATTCGCTGCAACACCGCCCTTTTTTTGTTAACCAGTTCTATCTTTTCAGCCAGTTTTTCCGCTGTAATCTCTTTTCCGGTCAAGGCTTCCACTTTTTCAATGTACTCTTTTATTTCTTCACCCCAGTGTTTAATATCTTCTTCTCTTTTCATTTGGGGAACATCCATTACATAAACGGAAGCATATTCGTTGAGGACTTCCCAGCACTTTTTCTTGCCGTCACAGGTGGTTTCTCCCACAATCAAATCTACAGTCTCGTAATAGGGGCAGGTTTTGCTCAGCTTTGCACCCATACCGGCCTTGATCATGGGGCATAAATTC
>CAZGXM010000075.1:0-9973 GCA_964529795.1 uncultured Thermoanaerobacteraceae bacterium | reverse complement strand
CCCCAGATAAACGGAGTAAATATCACCCCGCCTTATTCTCCATTGTGCATATGTTACACCCACGGCCATCACTCCCGGCCACTTTCTTCAAACCTGCGTAGCAGGCGATTTTCCTCGGCCAATACCCGGGAATCTCCTTCCAAAATCCACGGGGCAATCATATTGTAATCCTGAGCCAGGTGCTGTTCCAAATCAAGAATTTGGCACTTGGTAAGCTTGTCCAGTAAAAACTTAAATATATTCATGCCCCTCGCCCCCTTTGTTTCAATACTTACTTTGTTATATTTACCATTAAACAAAGGACACAGTATTCCCTTTAGCGTTTGGTGTCGGTTTGTAGGAAGTTTTCGAAAAAAAGAACGGCATTCAGCCGTTAAATTTTTTTGATTACTTGTCTTTATTGACCACACAAGCAACCGACTTTTTGTCAAATTTAACTTCCACCTTGTCTGCAATACGCAAAACAATCGTGTCATCATCCATTTTTATTATCTTCCCGTGAATACCGCCTACAGTCACCACTTTATCGTTGACTTCCAGTTTGCCGAGCATTTCCCGGCGCTGTTTCTGCTGTTTTTGCTGCGGCCTGATCATGAGAAAATAAAGAATGGCAATGAATAAGCCAAAATAGATTATTGTCCCGCTTACACCTTGAAGGTTCAATTGCTTCACCCCTTTCCCAGTTAGTTTATGTATAAAACTTATATCCATGCCCATTCTACATCAAAAGCCGGTAACCCTGCTATTCATCACCATAATCTTTCATGAAATTATGCTTGAACTGCATAAACCTGTCTTCCCGGATTGCTTTACGTACTCCTGTCATTAAATTTAACAAAAAATAAAGGTTGTGAATTGTTGTCAACCTGATGCCCAGGACTTCGTTGGCCTTTAGCAAATGCCTGATATAGGCCCGGGAAAAATTGCGGCAGGCATAACATTGGCAACCGGGGTCCAAAGGTTGAAAATCCCTGGCACAGGCTGCATTTCTCACTACCAGTTTACCTTGACTGGTCATCACCGTACCGTTTCTGGCAACCCTGGTAGGTAAAACACAATCAAACATGTCCACACCATGGGCTACTCCCTCCAGCAAGGCATCAGGTGTGCCCACCCCCATCAGGTAACGGGGCTTTCCCTTGGGAAGTAAAGGCGTGGTATATTCCAGTACCTCGTACATCACGGGCTTGGGCTCGCCCACACTGAGACCCCCGATGGCATAACCGGGAAAGTCCAGTTCCATCAAGCTCGCGGCACTGGTTTCCCTCAGGTCTCTATATACACCGCCCTGAACAATGCCAAAAACAACCTGGTAGTCATGGTTATGAAACTCCAGGCAGCGTCTTGCCCAGCGGGTAGTTCGTTCCACCGCTTTTTCCACTTCTTCCCGCTCACAAGGGTATGGCGGGCACTGGTCAAAAGCCATGGCAATATCGGACCCCAGCGCCATTTGCACCTCGGTGGCATGCTCGGGACTGAAAAAATGCTTTGACCCGTCCAGGTGAGAACGAAATTCAACCCCGTCTTCGGTAATTTTCCTTAAATCCCCCAGGCTAAACACCTGAAAGCCGCCGCTGTCGGTAAGGATCGGTTTGTCCCAGGCCATGAATTGGTGCAGGCCGCCGGCATCTTTAATCAAGTCATGCCCGGGACGCAGGTAAAGATGATATGTATTGCCAAGGATAATCTGGGTGCCTATCTCTTCCAATTCCCGTGGGGACATGGCTTTCACCGTGGCTTGAGTCCCCACCGGCATGAAAATGGGTGTTTCCACCGGGCCGTGAGCAGTTGTCAGTGTACCCAGGCGCGCCCGGCAGTCACTGGCCTCTTTATGTACTTGAAACCGGAACACAATCAGACCTCCAATTTTAAATGATCAGCATGGCATCGCCAAAGCTGAAGAAACGGTACCTTTTTTCCACCGCATGGCGGTAGGCGGCCAGAACTTTTTTCCGCCCGGCAAAGGCGGAAACCAGCATCAACAGCGTAGAACGGGGTAAGTGAAAGTTGGTGACCAGTATATCCACCATTTGAAACCGGTAACCGGGATAAATAAAAATATCTGTCCAGCCGCCAACCGCTTGCAAGCGCCGGTTTTGGGCGGCGGACTCCAGGGTGCGCACGGTAGTGGTACCCACGGCAATTACTCTGCCGCCTTTTTCCCGCACTTTATTAATGACTGCTGCCGCCTCCTCTTCTATCCGGTAGTATTCGGCGTGCATTTGATGTTCTTCCACATGTTCTGCGGATACCGGTCGAAAGGTACCTAAACCTACATGTAATAGTACCGGTACTACCCGGACCCCCTTCGCCCTTACTTTGTCCAACAGTTGCGGTGTAAAATGCAGTCCCGCAGTGGGAGCGGCGGCAGAACCCTGCTCCCGGGCATAGACTGTCTGGTAACGCTCGGGGTCTGCCAACTTTTCTTTAATGTAGGGCGGCAAGGGCATTTCTCCGAGTTGAAGCAAAACTTCCTGAAAAATTCCCTCACAATGGAAACGAATAATCCTGCCCCCGGCAGGTGTGACATGCAAAATTTCACCTTCAAGCAGCCCGTTGCCAAAGACAAGTACATCGCCGGGCCGGGCCTTCCTGCCCGGTTTTACCAGCGTTTCCCAGTCATCCTTTTCCACCCGGCTGAGCAACAGCACTTCCACCTTGGCGCCGGTGTGCCGCCGCACGCCAAACAGGCGCGCAGGAATAACCCGGGTGTCGTTGACTACCAAAACATCACCCGGGTTGAAATAATCAATAACATCAGAAAAAATCCTGTCTTCCAGCCCGCCGCTCCGCCGGTCCAGTACCAGCAACCTGGAAGCATCCCTTGGAGTAACCGGATGCTGGGCAATCAATTGCTCCGGCAGGTGATAATCAAAATCTGCTACCTTCATTGCCCTCTCCTTAGTAAATTTTCTCGATGGTCAGTTTTCCGTTATCTTTGTCCTGATTATAGTAGTGTTGGATAATTTGCTCATAATTATACCCATCTTCTGCCATTCCCCGGGCACCCCATTGGCTCATGCCCAAACCGTGACCGTAACCTTTACCGGTTATATATACTTGCGTAAACTTTTTCGGGACCTGCCTGCGGTCATTTTTACCGGTCAGGTAGACATTATCCTCCCTGCCGTTAACCGCAGCCGGCTTATCGGAAAAGCCAACAGCGTGTAGCCCTGCCAGGCTGTTTACTTGCTTTTGCTCACCACTGCCGCTGAGGATGGACACTGTAGAATCAAACTTCATTTGGAACAAGGTGCTGCGCAAACCCAACAATATTCGAATCCTGTCCCGGTATATGCTGGCCTGCCCCTGGTCGCCGATCAATGTCAGTTCGGTTACCCGCCCGGATTCCGTTTCCTTTTCTCCGTCCCGCCGGAAACGGGACAGCTGCATATCCAAAATACTGCCCACATTTATAGGGTCAAACTTTTCGTCCTCTTCAGCCGTTTTGTTCCACTGGGAAATAAGAGAATACAATTCTTCCCTGTTCAAATTCTTTTCCCAACTATAAGTCACCCCCGGCCAATCGTTCACCTGGGGCGCATACTCCGCCGCATAAACATCGTAGGGAGAGGGAACCGCCTTGATGTAAGGCAAGGGCTCAAGCCACACGTTTTCACTGTTTTCCGTATAACCGCCAGCATTGGCATGGAAAAATGCCCTGATAATTTTACCGTCGTACAAAATCACCTGGCCCCGGGTAGCATCAACTGCCTTGGCCACCCGTTCCCCACCAGGCTGCTGTTCGGCATCGTAACCACGGTAAACCTGGGTCCGGGTATCCACACCCACGTCATAGCTGCCCCGGGTCTGTTTCAACGCCATAGCGTACGACCGGGAGACCACCGCCTGGGCTTTTAAGGCCTCCATGGGAGCATTACTGCCTATTTCCTGCCCTGCCACCCCGTAAAGGTAGTGTTCCAGGGAAAGCTTGTTTACGGGCAAGATACCGCCGGCACGGTTCTCAATAATTAAATCACCGCGGTATCTGGTATTGTCAAAACTGAACAAGTTCAACCCTTCACCGGCAGCTTGCAAGATTATGGGACCGTCATAGGGAGTCTGCTGCTCATCGCCGTTTAACAAAAGCTTGAGATTAGGGCCTTTCTTGGTCACGGTCCACAACTGCCCCGCTTTGGGCCGGGCTATAGGCAGGTCCGTTGCCCCGTCAATGAGAGTATATCTACCCGTCTCAACCCGAAAATCCACCCGGGTAGAAAGCCCCTGCAGGCCCACACGGATGGTATTATCTTGATCTTCGGCCAACACATTACCCAAAAGGGAAAAAACTGTCACTACCATAACTGCTATCACTGTCATAACTTTGCGGTATCCCATAAATTAAATAACACCTCAGCTTATGGTATTTAGCTAAAGGTTAAATTCGACAAAAATAAAGGGAGTCCTTTAAAAAAGTCTCCCTCCCTGGTTAATTCAATCCTCCTCGCCGGCGTTGTCTTCCCGGTGCTGTTCACCATCATCCTGCTGCTGTTGCTGACGGTCTTCATCATCCGGTAGTTCCTTGCCACCATCTTCACCTGACCGGTGTTCGCCATCATCTTCGTCCTGACGCAGTTCGCTGTCATCGCCGGTTTCCCTGGGTTTTTCCTCCTTTTCAACCAGGTTGCCGTCCCTGTCACTGCCGGTAGCGATTTTATCTTTATTATAATTTTCTTCTTTTTCTTTTGAGTTTTCAGACCTGCCCCGGTTTTTCATCCCGTTTTTCTTTTCACCGCGCTCTTCACTGTCTTCTTCATCGTCTTCGTCCTGCTCCTTTCGCTCATTCCGTTCCTTAAGATCTCCATGCTCATTTGTCTTTTCACTTTTCTCCTCCTTTTCCAACTTGCCACCTTTTTCCACGCGGCTTTTCTCCTTATCTTCAGGGCGTGTGCCAACCGCAGGGTTCCCCGCTTCTTTCCGCTCCGAGCTTCTCCCTTTATCTCCTGCGGATGATTTATCATGCCGTTCCGGCATACCCCTGCCTGTAGCAGTACTCTTGAACTCTTTTTTATAATCATCTTTCATCAGGCGGCGGTCTTTTTCCGCCCGGCCGATTATCTGCCCCGGATTCCCTCCTGCCTGTTTAATAACATGAGCAATACTGTCACCTGCCAGGGTTTCCACAGATACATTCAAACCATGTTCTTGAGCTTCCAGCAAAATAGCATATTTACCCGGTGATATTCCCAAAGACCTGGCTTCTTCACGCAGCCGGGTACCCACTGATAAGACCGCCACCACGGCATTATCCGGCGGTAATTTCTTGCGTGCGGTCTCTTTCAGACGGCGCCCCAACTCCAACCTATCTTCACTGCCCGCAACCACCGGCGTAACACCGAAGACAACGGTATTCCCACCGGATACGAGGTAACCCAACTTCCGGGCAGCGGCCAAGATCTCAGCCACTGCATCTTCCACCGGAGTGTCAATCACGGCTACCTCCTCAGCCAATCTCTCCCCGTCCTGGTTAAGGGCTTTTATGCCGGTTACCTTCCCTGACCGGGATACTGCCAACTCTAAACTGGGGTTTATATCCATTGACACATACGCGTACAGTTCACCCGCCGGCGGATACAGGTAAATGCGGCCCACCACCCCGGTGAGAACAAACAACAACAGCGCCGCTGCCGCCAACCAGTAAGGCAACGGCCTGGTAGACGGAAGCGTCACTTCTTCCCCTACCATGGCCCCGGGCATTTTATATTTCTTGAATTCCCCATCGGTGGTAAGCACAACGACTTTCTCGCCGTCCACCGACATTACCAGGCCTTTTTTACCAGTCATTTCAACCTTCCTCTCCATGGGTTACACCCGCACAATCCCAATACCGGCCCTCAAAGGATCTTTTTTATATATTCCTTCAGGTATTTAAAATCGTTGACCAGGATAACAGTCGCTGCAATAATATATTTTCGCTGACGTTCCAGGGTCTTACGGCTGAGACTGCAACGCGCTGCCAATTCCTTTAAAGGCAGTGCTTTTTTTTGGTAGAGGTATCGGGAAAGTTCTTCGCTCTGGGCAATAAGAACCGCTACTTCCATTGCCCGGCGCCGGGCACTCTCATGCTTGGGCGATGCCTTTACCAAATCAAGAAATTTTATGCCAAAAACCTGCAGGGCTTCGCTGTACAACCGGATTTCCTCCCGGCGCTCCATGGTTTCCAAGTCCAGATCGTATTCGGCACTTGCTGCAGCCGCCTCTGCCCCGGACAGGACGTCCCTTGCCGTATCATCCAAACTTGACATGGGTATCCCCACGTTCCTGGTCTCTTTGCGGTAATAATCAATCAGGCGCCGTCTGATCACCGTTTCCGCAAAACCCAAAAACGAATGTCCCTTACTCTTATCATAACCGTCTATGGCCTCGTCAAAGGCCATCAAGGCAATGCTTGCCTCATCATCCTCTCCCATGCAAATAAACCGCCCGCAGACCCGGGCAGCAGCTTTTAAGATGAAAGGCCGGTACAGGTTAATGAGCTGGTTGCGACTGTCGCGGTGCCCGCTTTTCGCTTTTTCCAGCAACAGAATCAGGTCAGTTTCCGGCAACCCATCTCACCTCATCCCTACCATAATATTCGACCGTTACACCGGTTTTATGGGGGTCAAAAAACCGACAGGATTTCCATAAAAATTACCTGCGAAAAAGCAGGTTTAAGAGAATGGTTAAAATAATACTGATGATTATCCCGCTCATCAGCGGGAAGTAAAAGGTAAAATTTCCCCTGCGGATGTAAATATCCCCGGGCAGCCGTCCCAGCGAAAAAAATTGACCACCAAAAATAAAGGCCAAACCGACAATACTGAGAAGAATTCCTATACCCAGTAATAATTTCCCCATTCCGGACAGGTCCGGCATAGATTACACCCCCGTATTCGCAGTGTTGTGAAGTTCAAGTTGGAAGTGCGACATGCAGTTGACGCGCCCCACAAAACCCAAACCCGCCATCAACAGATTAAAATTCCAATTGTTCCTGATGTGGCTCGGTCTTGCTGCGACCAAAGTAGTTATATGCCCTTTTGGTAGCTACTCTTCCCCGGGGGGTCCTGCTGATAAAACCCTGTTGCAGCAGGAAAGGTTCGTAGACATCTTCAACGGTACCCGCATCTTCACCAATGGTGGCCGAAAGAGTGTCAACTCCTACCGGACCCCCATCAAATTTGTCAATAATAGCTAGTAACATTTTTCGGTCCACGCTGTCCAAACCCAAATCGTCCACTTCTAACATTTTTAATGCGGACCGGGCGACATCCAGGGTAATTTTGCCACGGGCACGTACCTCCGCATAGTCCCTGACCCGCTTAAGCAGCCTGTTGGCAACCCGTGGAGTGCCCCGGGAACGGCAGGCTATTTCCAAAGCAGCTTCCGGAACAATGTCTATGTGCAAAATACCGGCAGTCCGGGTAACAATTTCTGCCAGTTCGCAGTCACTGTAAAATTCAAGCTTGTTGATGATACCAAACCGGTCTCGCAACGGCGAGGTCAACAGCCCCGCCCTGGTAGTGGCCCCCACCAGGGTAAACGGGGGAATATCCAACCGGATCGACCGGGCACTTGGCCCCTTACCGATAACAATGTCCAAACAAAAATCCTCCATTGCCGGGTAAAGCACTTCCTCCACGGTCCGGTTGAGACGGTGTATCTCATCGATAAACAGTACATCACCGGCCTGCAAATTGGTGAGAATTGCCGCCAAATCTCCGGGCCGTTCAATGGCCGGCCCCGAGGTAATACGTATTTGTACTTCCATTTCGTTGGCAATGATATTTGCCAGGGTAGTCTTGCCCAGCCCCGGTGGGCCGTATAAAAGCACGTGATCCAGGGATTCCGCCCTCATTTTTGCCGCCTCAATAAATACAGCCAGGGTTTCTTTGGTTTTGTTCTGCCCGATATACTCGCTTAAACTCCGCGGCCGCAGTCCCTGCTCTTCCCGATCTTCCTCCCTGGGGGTCGGTGATATCAGTCTGTCTTCCAGGTGATTCACGTTTTATCACTCTCCTAACCGGCTGCCAGCTGTTTCAGTACCAGCTTCACCACGTGCTCCACAGGTGTATTTCGCTCTATGTTTTTTGAGATTTTATTCAATACAGGTACGATTTCCGTACTGGAATAACCCAGTGCCTCCATGGCGGCCATAACCTCCCCGGTAAGACCGGTCTCCAAACCACTATTGCCCTGAGATATAAATGCAGCCATCCTGCTATCCCGGGCCAATTTATCTTTCAACTCTATCACCAGTCGCTGGGCAGTCTTTTTACCTATTCCCGGCACTTTGGTAATAGTAGTTATATCCTCCGCCACCACCGCATGAGTAAACCGTTCCGCCCCCAGAGCGGATAACACTGCCATTGCGCCTTTGGGCCCAATGCCGGAAACGCCCAGTATCAGCTTAAACAACTTTAGTTCTTCACTGTTTAAAAAGCCAAACAGCTGGGCCCCGTCCTCTTTGAGAACAAAGTGCGTATACAGCTCAATTGTAGTCCCCAACCGGCATTGATTGAGGCAAGTAACCGGAACATGGATTTGATACCCCAACCCCCCGGTTTCTACTATGACGCTGTCTGCATCCGCCTGTTTCAAAATCCCCTTTATGTATGCAATCATTTTCCCTCTCCTCTAATTGCGGTCTTTTCAAGCAGCCGGTAGGAATGGGCATGACAGATGCCAATTGCCAGGGCATCCGCCACATCATCTGGTTTCGGCACGGTATCAAGATTTAAGAAGGTTTTTACTAGCTGCTGGATCTGGCTTTTATGGGCCCGGCCGTAGCCCGCCACCGCCTGTTTTACCTGGAGCGGCGTATACTCGTATACGGGAATCCCCCGCATGGCCGCTGCCAGCACCAGCACCCCCCGGGCCTGCCCCACTGCCAACGCGGTACGGGTGTTTTTATTGAAAAAAAGCTGTTCCACCGCATAGGCCTCGGGACAGTATTCTGCCAAAATGCCGTCAATTCCCCTGTACAGTTCCTGCAGCCTTTGGGACAGGGAAAGTTTGGCAGAAGTACGAATACAGCCGTAATCAACAGCCTTAAACCCGTTACCGTTATATGCGATTATCCCGTACCCGGTGATGGCAGTTCCCGGGTCAATTCCCATAATTATCATGGTTTCTCCTCCATTAAGTAACTTCGACAAAGGCCCGGAGTATCCTGCATACTAACTTTCGAACCAAGTAAAAAGTGATTATACCGGCAAATAATAAAACCCCATCTTTCAGTCATTAAGATGAGGCTAAATATACAGATACCGGGAGGAATATAGTAACTCCCACCTCGCACATCCCACTTCTCTTAGTGCCGGTATTCTCCCGGTGAATATTCATCCAGGGAATCCAGTGTCTCTTTCAGGCGCTTCACGCTGTCAAAGTCCAGTTCTCCCCGGCGGAGCTGATCCTGCCAGTCAGAGGGTAAATTGACAATGGGAATATCCGTTACTTCCATAATGTGGGAATTGACTCCCACCGGTCCCTGAAAAACCGCTACAAATTCTCCTACGGCGCCCAGGTGGCTTTTCTTTTCGTCCTCCGGACAAAATCCCTCTTCATATTTGGTAATATCCGGCAAGCCGTTTACCAGCTCAACAAGCCAGCCCTGCTCCCGGGGGAGTTTCTCTCTTATTTCATCAATACTCAACCCGGTAATATCCACCCCGCGCGGGAGGCTGCCAAAAACCGTATGCTGGCAGGCCAGGTAATAATACTTCACTTTAATTTCCCGGTTGTCCATATTTCCCATTTCCGCCACCGGTTTCTGCATGACAGAAGGCAGGGGAAACGGAACCCGTTCTAACTGCTCATTTAAAGCCAGGTAAACCATGACAAAACTTACCAGCGCGGTAACACAAAAAATAAAAATTGTCTGCCGGTACTTTCGCAGCATAGGCTGGCCCCCAATCAAAAGGTTACCCAAATACCAGGTAAAAGCATATTTAAAATAATTATGCCCAAATCCTGGTATCCCTATTCCCGGCAAAAA
>CAZGXM010000074.1:7056-10141 GCA_964529795.1 uncultured Thermoanaerobacteraceae bacterium | reverse complement strand
ACGATAAGCAATAGAAGTTAGGATAAATAATTATGTTTTCTCGCTAATTCTAAAATAAAGTTTTTTATTTCTTTTGCATATTTAAGAGCTGTTTTTGTTTCATCGTCGCTTATACTTGAAAATTCTCCAGGATATCTGGCTTCTACTGCATATTCATTTAGATACTCTGCCGAAAACAAAATATTTTCGGGTAAATCTTGGTCTAATAATTCTAAAAGATAACTTAAGTTATGCGATTTTCGAAAATCAATTTGTAATAAAACTAATAATCCCTTTATATATTTCTCAGCTGATTGTTGACAATGAAAACATGCAATATGGTTAAATTCTTTATATAACCTTTGTGCGGCTTGCAGGTCTTTTTCTGCAAAATCAAACCAGTCTTTAACTAGCAATTGTACTTTTCGGTCCATATAGAAGCTTACCCTCCTCTTTGACACGAAAAGCAATCGTGCCTTTTATTTCACTTTCACCCTTAAATTCTTGAGGAGTATAAACTAGTATGTCAACAGGGTAATAGTTATGGCCACGTAGTACTTTTCTAAATTCTAATGAGCGTAGACGCTTAGGCCTGTCGCTTTCCTTAATAACTAAAAAATCTATATCGCTATTTTCGTCTGCATCATTCCTTGCCTGGGAACCGAATAAAAATATTTTCTGAGGTTTATAAAAAGAAATTAGTTTATTTAATACAAACTGAATATATTCTTCAATAGACAAAATAACACCTCCCAAAAGGATTCTATCTAATATATTATTTCAATATGACCAAAAATAAATCCTTTTTCTGGCATTTTAATTTTCCACCTGAATCCGCGAAATTGTTGTAGCCTATGTTTTCAAAGCCTCCAGGGACGTTACATTTTTCTCAGTATAAAAATGGCGGTCCGTACGGATATAAGCTAAAAAATGTGGCTGTTGGGGAAGACTCACGTGGAATTGCCGAAGCACGATTTGCAGTGAAGGGATTTTTAGCCTGTGTGTATTAAAAACATCCGGGGGTGCCGGATGTTTTGGGGAAGATGCTCTAAAGTATATCTTGATATTTTTGCCTACCATATAAAACACGCATGATAACCACCTGCTTTTCAATCTCATCTACTGAATAAAAAGCAATGTAGTTATCTATTATAAGTTTACGATAGCCCTTATTTTTCAAAAATTCATCGGCTACAAAATTACAGGAAAACGGGTAATCCTTTAATCTCATGATACTTGTTTCAATTCTTTCCAGCAAATTATTTGCTGCATCTTCAGCAAATAGCTCACCAGAAATATAGCTGTAAATCTGCTCCAAATCATCACTTGCTTTTGGAGTAAATTTTAAGCTGTACTTATTCTCTGGCATGCTTTTTTCTCAACTTTTTGAAAACATTTTCTGCATCTAGTAGTGGCTCACCGTTTTCTACTTGTGCTTCTGCTTCAGCAAGTTTTTTATAAAGATTTGCGCGGGCTATCTCTCGTTCATATGTCTCCATACTCATAACCACTAAGTCTCCGTAGCCATTCTTGGTTATAAAAATCGGTTCTTTATTTTTATGACAAAGTTCTGAAATCTCAGTTGTATTTCTTAAATCCTTTATCGGCCTAATTTCAGGCATTATATCATCTCCCTCGCCCAATGTCATGACATAATTATAGCATTATTATGACCATTTGGCAATAATATTATCCCCTCTGCCTATCATCTCTCGACCTTTCACGCTAGCCTCTGGGGTTACAACCTCGTGCCAAGAACAGTCCCAGCTTGCGCGTATTGTGTCGGGCGTTGTCGAAGCACTATTTGCAGTAAAGGCAGTAAAAAAACCCCGGGCCTTCATTTGCCCAGGGTTTGGGTACAGATAGTTTCAAATTGGCACCGGGGACACCGGGCCATCAGGTAGATTACCTGGCCGTCTTCGATACGGGGCGGCTTCTTTTCCTGTTTGTCCAGCAGGTAGAGGTGGCGGTAGTTTTTCAGGACAATCTCTGCCTGGTGCAGGCGCTCGTCAATGGTATCCCTGGTATGATAGGTCTTCAGCACCATGCCGTTGGTGAGGGCCAGCCAGGAAAGATAGGGAGGTTCGCCAGCATCGTCGTAGCCCGCCACCCGGTTGTACACCACGTAGCCGAAGGCGCCGTCGTCCTTGACTCGCGGTTCTCTCACCTTCAACGGCACCAGCACCATTTCATAGTGCAGGGGCAGGGGTACCAGCTTGCCCTTCTTGAGGCGCTTGCGCTGCTGCTGTTTCAGGTGACAGAGGTCCAGGGAAAAGACCCTGCCCAGCATGTGCAGCACCGTGCTCACCTTTTGCGGCACCACTGCTTTTTCGCCGCTGTCCAGCCAGATTTCCGTGCAGTTGCCCCTGGTGCTGTCGTAAATGGGAATGAAGCAGGCGATTTCCCGCCAGCGGGACGGAAATTCCGAATATTTCAAGGTCTTCACCTTCTTTCTTGAAATTCATGCAATATTTTCCATGCCTTGATTGTAATCGAACATATGTTTGATGTCAAGGTAAAATTTCAACCGCCGGTGACAAAAGCGTCCATGCCCATGTCCCTGAGGCGGCGGGCGAAGTCCTCCGCCCTTTCCCTGTCTGCAAAGGCGCCCACCTGGACGCGGTAGAGCCCGGCAGGGTCATTGCGGCTTGCCGGCGGGCGGGCGCCGGCAGTGAGGTCTGCAAAAACCTCCTCTTTGGGAAAATATTTTCCCGGGCAGAGTGTCCGGGCGCCCGGGACTTCCCTGTGCAGCAGGATGTTGGCAGTGGCTATTTGGTACTGGCGCCGGAGGCCGGTGATGAGGTCGATTAATGCTTTTGCCTGGTCACGGGCAGGCGGGTGCTCCTCAAAGTTGCCGATCAGGGCGATGCCGATGGAGTGGAAGTTCATGTGGGCTGCTTTTGTATGTGCGCCGGGGATGAGCAGGCTTCTGCCGGGCACCACGGCGCCGTCTCTTTCGATGATGTAGTTATAGCCCACGTCCCGCCAGCCCCTGCTCAGGTGGTGCTGTCTCACTGCTTCTGCGTTTTCCTCCTCGGCGCCGGTGTGGTGGATGATGATGAAGTCGCGTTGGTAGAGCATTTGGGTATACCTCCTTGGTTTGCGT
>CAZGXM010000074.1:0-6956 GCA_964529795.1 uncultured Thermoanaerobacteraceae bacterium | reverse complement strand
GATGATGATGAAGTCGCGTTGGTAGAGCATTTGGGTATACCTCCTTGGTTTGCGTTTTTTGATGGTACTGCGGGGACATACTCCGGGGACGGGTCTTTACTTGAATTGTAAGGTGCATAACACCTTTAAAACTAACGCCGTACCGCAATTCAAGTCAAGAACCGTCCCCTCATTTTCCCTTCATTTGGATATTGCCTCCTTCAGGCTGTAAATGGCGCCGGTGAGGTCGTCAAGCTTCTTTTCCACTCTCACCAGCAGGTAGATTGAGACCACGATGGGGAAGCCCATGTTGCTCACCTGCGTCCACAAGTTTTCCATCCTGTTCACCTCCCTCGAAGACCCACTCTTTTTCCACCGTTTCTGTCTTGCGGTTTAAGATTTCGGCAATGGTCCCGGCGCAGGTGGTGCAGAGCTCCAGGTCACCGACCAGGTGGTCGTCTTCAAAAAAGTTTATTTTTCTTGTCAGCATCAATGTCCGGTCACAGCAGTTGCACTTTTTCCTCTTCGGGTCCAAAAAGGCCAGGAATTGGATTTCGGGCATGTAATGTCACTCCTTTCTTTTTAGGCGGGGGCGGTTCTTTACTTGAATTGGCTGAAAGGCTGCTTTTTTGCTGGTTTCCGGTCGTCCAATTCAAGTCAAAAACCGCCCCCTTGCTTTTCGCTTTTCATCGTGATGTGGTAGGTGGGAGCAGGGCTTCGCCTGCTCCCGAAGTTTTTAGACCACCTGAAGCTCGGAGACGTCGCGGGTGACGATGCGGGCACCGAGGATGCCCGTGTAGCTGGCGCCGTCCACATGAAAGACATTTTTGGCGATGATACCGTTCATGGCGTTCTGCACATCCGTTGCGGTCAGGGTATCGCCGGGGTCGGGGACACGGATGGTGCTTCTCCGACCGGTACTGGTCTGGAAGATCATCTCAAGGTTTTTGGTAATCACCGGTTTCACCTCCTTTCCTCGTGTCTAGCCGGGGACGGGTCTTTCCCTGACCTGGCCGGGTCATCTCTTTGGGGTCAACCCAGCTCAAGTCAGGAGCCGCCCCCTTGCGTTACGGTGTTACACTGTCATTACCAGGTCGTTTTCGTTGACCCGCTGGACGTTGGTCAGGGTGTGCTTCTGCAGGCCGGCAATGATGCTGGCCACGTCGTACACGTCCTGGTCCGCGGCGGCAGGCCGGACACGCTGGTAGGTGCGGTTGACGTAGACGGGATTGCCGGCGGCGTCCACACCGGTCTGCAGTTCCAGGCGCAGGCTGGAGTCAACGGTGGTGCTGGTCAAAGCCATATGTCTCACCTCCTCTCTCCGGGATGGTTTCATTTTAAGGCGGGCGGGGGAAAAAAGAAAAAACCGCTTCCACCGCTGCACACGGTGAAAACGGTCAATTCAACCCTGGGAAACTGCTGCTTTCCGCCAGGTTCAGTACCGGCAATGACTTGATTGAATTTGAATTTCTCCGGAAACCTGAAATATTAGGAAATTAATTTACCTCTGTACCCTGCCGGAACCGTCGCCCTGCATCAGGTTTCTCACTTCGTCAACGGTGACCATGTTGAAGTCACCGGGAATTGTATGCTTCAGGCAGGATGCGGCTGCGGCAAAGTCCACTGCATCCCGGGGGCTGTAGTTGTTCAGCAGTGCGTAAATCAGCCCGCCCACAAAAGAATCTCCGCCGCCTACCCGGTCAACGATATGGATCTTGTATTCCCGGGATTTATAAAACTCCTGCCCGTCGTACAACAGGGCAGACCAGCCGTTATCGGTAGCGGAGTAGCTCTCTCTTAAAGTAATGGCCACCTTTTGCAGGTTGAACCGCTCCAAGAGTTGCCGCGCGACTTGGCGGTAGCCTTCTTTACTCAATTTGCCGGCTGTGATGTCCGCCCCTTCCGCCTTGATACCGAATACTTTTTCGGCATCCTCCTCGTTACCTACAGCAACATCCACGTAATCCATCAATCCTGACATGACCCGGTTGGCTTTTTCCGGGGACCACAACTTCTTCCGGTAGTTAAGGTCGCAGCTTACAGTAAGCCCCATTTCCTTGGCCGTTTTGGCGGCCTCCAAGGTAGCCTCCATCGGGGCATCGCCCAGAGCGGGAGTGATACCGGTGAAGTGGAACCAGTCTTTACCTTGAAAGACTTCTTTCCACTTTATCTCCCCGGCCTTGACCCCAGATATAGCCGAGTTGGCCCGGTCGTACACGACCACCGACGGCCGCTGGGAAGCCCCCGTTTCGGCAAAGTAGATGCCCAGCCTTTCGCCGCCCCATAAAATGTACCTGGTATCCACTCCAAAACGGCGGAGGTGGTTGTCCGCCGACTGGCCCAAGGGGTTTTTCGGCAGCTTACTGACAAAATAACTTTCCACACCGTAGTTGGCGAGAGAGACCGCAACGTTAGCCTCTCCACCGCCGTATGTCACCTCCAGGCTATCGGTCTGGATCAGTCTCAAATAGCCTGATGGCGAGAGACGTAACATAATCTCACCGAAGGTCACGACTCTCTTTCCCATCGAAAGTACCTCCAATCATTCTTTTAATTATCTTGCTTGGTCGCCCGGATCTTTTCTATAAACTGGCGGGCGGTAGCGGTAATCTGCTCAAAGTCGCCCTTCTTGGCCCCGGCGGTCAGTTCGCTGCCCACGCCCACGGCAATGCAGCCGTTTTTGATCCACCGGTCCACGTTTTCCAGGCTCACCCCGCCCGTGGGTATCAACCGGGCATAGGGCAGCGGGCCCCTAACCGCCTTGACAAAGTCCGGTCCTAGGACGTTGCCCGGGAAAAGCTTGATAACATCAGCTCCAGCCTCCATGGCGATGATAATCTCCGTGACGGTCATGGCGCCGGGCATACAAACCTTCCGGTACCGTTTGCATAGCCGTACCACTTCCGGATTGAAATGGGGGCTGACGACATACTCCGCTCCCGCCAGCATGGCAGCCCGTGCCGTTTCGCTGTCCAGCACCGTGCCTGCCCCGATGAGCATTTCCCCGCCAGGGTACGCCGCCAGCAGTTGCCGGATTACTTCCAGGGCACCAGGTACTGTCATGGTGATTTCGATGATATCCACACCACCCTGTCGAACTGCCTCGGCAATATTCAGCGCTTGGGCCGGTCCCTCCGCCCTTACCACGGCAATAATTCCGGTTTTTACAATTCGTTGCATACAACGTTCCTTGTCCATTCCGTCGTTTCCTCCTTTTTAAGCCAGCAACTATTCCTGGAACCCAGAATTCTATCTCCGATCCCACGTTACCTTAAGCCTTCTAAAGGGTTGCCCCGTTTTTAAAGATGGCGATCTCCCTAAACCCCATCTTTTCGGACTTGGTGATCTGTCCTGACGCCACCTGGATGACATACTCCCATAAGTCTTTGGTTAGTTGCTCCATGGCCCTGCCTTCCAACAGCAGGCCGGCATTAAAGTCCGTCCAGTTGGACTTCTTGATATAAAGTTCGCTGTTGGTCGCGATTTTTACGGTAGGCACACAGGTTCCTAACGGGGTCCCGCGGCCGGTGGTAAAAAGAATCATCTGGCAACCGGAGGCCGCCAGGGCGGTGGTAGCTACCATATCGTTACCAGGAGAGTTCAACAGGTTAAGTCCTTTACGCCTGACGGTGTCACCGCAGTTCAGGACGTCCACCACGTTCCCGGTACCGCCCTTCTGGATGCATCCCAGGGATTTTTCCTCCAGGGTGGAAATGCCACCCTGCTTGTTGCCGGGGGAAGGGTTTTCGTATACGGGCTGGTGGTAAGACATGAAGTGTTCTTTAAAGTTGTTGATCAAGCTGACGGTTTTTTCAAAGACCTCCCGGTTGACGGCGCGGTTCATTAACAACGTTTCTGCCCCGAACATCTCCGGTACCTCGGTCAGGATCGTGGTACCGCCATGGCCAATCAGCAGGTCGGAAAAAGCCCCTACCAGAGGGTTTGCGGTGATGCCGGAAAACCCGTCGGAACCACCACACTTTAAGCCGACCACCAGTTTGGAGATGGGGCAGGACTCGCGCTGGAATTGCCGGGCGTAGCCCACCAACTGGTGCACCAGGCTGACCCCCGCCTCGACTTCGTCCTCCACCTCCTGGGCCACCAGGAACTTGACCCGGTCGCCGTCATATGCGCCCAGCACCTTTTGGAACTCACCAATATGGTTATTCTCGCACCCCAGACCCAGTACCAGCACCCCGCCGGCGTTGGGGTGGTTGACCAGACCCGCCAGGACTTTTTGGGTTGATAGCTGGTCCTGCCCCAGCTGGGAGCAGCCGTAAGGGTGTTTAAACTCGTAGATCCCTTCGATGTTTTCAGTACCCCGGAATTCATCCCATGCCCTTTTGGCGATTAATTCGGCATTCCTGTTGACGCAGCTGACCGTCGGGATGATCCAAATCTCGTTTCTCACCCCTACCCGGCCGTCTTTTCGCCGGTATCCCATGAATGGTTCCCCGTTAACCTTAACCTCCTGGGGTTTTAATTGGGGCCGGTATTCGTAGTGCAAAACTTCACCCAAGTTGGTCTTGAGGTTGTGAGTATGGAGCCACTGGCCAGCCTTAATATCTACCGTTGCGCTACCAATGGGGAAGCCATACTTTATCACGTCTTCGCCCTTAATAATTCCCTGTAAGGCTATTTTATGGCCTCTAGAGATATCTTCCAAAGCCGTTATGGTTATAAAGCCAACGGAAACGGTTTCACCTTTTTTAACCTCGGCCAGCGCCACCGCCACGTTATCTTTCTCGTTGATCCTGAGTATCCGCATGACCTCACCCCATAGTTTTGTGGCTGTGCAATGGTTTACTTGGTCGCAATGGTCCTGGCAATGGCATCTTTAATCCCGGCATTGATAATGTCATTGAGGTAGCCGGCAATTTTATCAGTCAACCCGTTGATTTGATTGAGGTCCTGTCCCCAGAGAGAAGTACTGCCTAGTACTTTTTGAGCGACTGAATACACTGACTCCCGGGTGTTGTTACAGCCAGCCCAAACACTCTGAAAGAACGTCAGGGCTTCCAGATCATCTTTAATAACAAACTCACCCTGCTCCCTGCGCAACTTCATGCCAGACCCCTCAACCTCACCGCGGTATAAGGCTATCAGCGCCGCCATAGAAAAACTGAGTTTCTCGGGTACCCTTCCTGTCTTCTCGATGTACCCCAACAGGGAAGGCAGGACCCGGGTCTTGTGCTTGGAGGTGGAGTTCAAGAGGATGCTCGACAGGTAGTGCTTGATATACGGGTTTTGGAACCTTTCCAGCACCGAATGAGCAAACTCCACCAGCATTCCCTCGTCCAAGTCGATAGAGGGGATTATTTCGTCAAAAATGATCTCCCTGGTGTATCTCCCCAGCACCTGGTGGTCCACCATCTCGCCCACCGTTTCCAGGCCGTGGAGGAAGGCTGCCGGGACTGTGGCCGTATGGGCGCCGTTTAAGATCCTCACTTTACGGGTACGGTAAGGTGACATGTCATCGGTCCAGATGACATTGAGACCAGCCCTCGTAAAGGGAAGCCGTTCGCTCAGTTCCAGGGGACCTTCAATGACCCACAGGTGGAACAGTTCGCCGGTGTCCACCAGTTTGTCTTGATACCCTAGATGACCGGTAATCTCATGGATTTCGTCCCGGGGGTAACCGGGTACCACCCGGTCCACCAGGGTATTTAAAAAGAAATTATGTTTTTCAACCCAGCACTTAAATTCCCCGGGCAGGCCCCAGTCACCAGCCAGTTGAAGGACTATTTGCTTCAGGTTGTCGCCATTCCGGTCAATGAGTTCGCAGGGAATAATCACCATACCTTTGTGCGGGTCCCCTTTAAAGTGCTTAAACCGGTGGTAGAGGTAGGCCGTAAGTTTTCCCGGGAAAGAGGCAGGGGGCCGGTCGTCCGGACGGTCGCCGGGGTCATAAACGATGCCCGCTTCGGTGGTATTGGAGACCACAAACTCGATGTCCGGGTTTTCCGCACAGCGCAAGTATTCCTCCCAGCCGGTATACGGGTTGATCCCCCGGCTAACCGAAGTGATGATCTCCTTCTCCTCTACCGCCCGGCCCTCCTTGATCCCTCGTAAGATTAAGGTATACAGGCCATCCTGCTGGTTGAGCTTTGACACCATCCCGTCCGATAGGGGCTGGACCACCGCCACCCGCCCGTTAAATAACCCCTCTTTGTTCATCCGGTGGAACATCCAGTCTACAAAGGCCCGGAGGAAGTTGCCCTCTCCAAACTGGATCACCCTCTCTGGCAAATCCTCGGGATAGGCCTGTACTTCCATGTCCGCCGGAAATACAAAGTCTCCATTTAATAAGTCTTTGTTCAAGTGCTTCATTGTTTTTCCCCCCTGCAGCGGCCCACTGTGAAAATGCCTTTACTCATATTAAAGATTTTATATAAGAAATTGCCCGCCTTGCCGCTTCTTCTTCGGCAGGCAACGGTAAACACTCAAAGGCTATTGTGTCTTTGTACCCTATGTTCTTCAATGCCGCGATTATTTCTTTAAAGTTAATATGCCCGCTTCCCGGGTGCCTTCTGTTGCTGTCGGCCAAATGAACGTGCCCTAAAACAGCCCCCGCCTTATGTATACTATCTATAAAATTTGCTTCCTCAATATTCATGTGGAACGTATCAATGTGGAGCTTTAGGTGCTCGGATCCGATCTTTTTGATCAAGACAATTCCTTCATCTACACTATTAATAAAGTTGGTTTCATACCTGTTGATGGCTTCGATTACCAGTTCAACCTTTTCCTTTTCAGCTTTCTCAAGGCATCTTTGGAGACAGTCCATGGCATAGCCCTCGTATTTTTTATATTCACTTTTGTCCGGTATAGATCCCCTGACAGAGCCGATAATCACCTTGGCATTCAAGCTTTTTGCGGCATTAATATGCGAGCATATCCTCTCCACAGCCCGTTCGCGAATTTTTTGATGCGGATCTGTAAAGCTTAATTTTTCTTTGACATAAGCAAGGCCTGTC
>CAZGXM010000073.1:2232-10622 GCA_964529795.1 uncultured Thermoanaerobacteraceae bacterium | reverse complement strand
CAGTATTTTAGAGGCAAGATTGGGAATGCGTACCCCCGGCAGAATGAGAAACCGCAAGTTGTTGGCTACAAAGAGCAGGCGTTTCCATTGCTGTTCTCTTGACCAACCAACCCACTTGTCTCTGGCGCCGCACTTAAATGCTGCCGCCCCCCAACCAAGCAGAGCAACCCATTGATGTCCCAATTCTGCCACATACTTCATGGATTCTCCTACTATCTGGCGAAATCCTAAGTAATGCTGGGTAGCCATGAGTTGATCCCATTGAGGTTCCTCATGTGGTTGGATAGGTCGAACGTTCAACGATTTGAGTTCGATTTGTGCTGGCATGTTTGGCCTCCTTTTTTGGACTACAGTATCTTTATTCTAATTCTAACAGTCCGCAAAGGAAAAAGCCGGTGAAATTTGTTAATGCCTTGATACAACTTACTTAATTTTTACTTTGACGTAACCCTGGCACAGTAACTCCCTTAAAAAAAGCCGAACTGAAGAGAATTTATAGTGCCGGGGCACGCGCTCAACTGCTATTCTTGTTTGAAAGTGCGGTAATATTCATCCAATGTCATCAACACCGCCCGGGGTTTACTGCCCTCATATCCCCCCACAATTCCCTTTTCTTCCATGATATCAATCAACCGGGCTGCACGGGTATAACCAATGCGCAAGCGACGCTGGAGCATGGAAATAGACGCTTGCCCACTTGCAATTAATAACTTTGCCGCCTCCGGCAACAATTCATCCTCCAATTCTTCCATTTCCTTGTTATCCTCTTCCACTGTAAATAGCCCTTCTTGATATTGTGGTTTTCCCTGTTTCTTCAAAAAACCCACCAAGGTACTTATTTCCCCATCAGACACAAAGACCCCCTGCACCCTGACAGGTTTTGCTGCACCGGTGGGAAGGAATAACATATCCCCCCGGCCCATCAGTTTTTCCGCACCGCCGACATCCAGAATTGTCCGTGAGTCTGTTTGGGAAGACACGGCAAAAGCAATTCGCGAAGGGATGTTGGCCTTTATCACCCCGGTAATTACATCCACAGAAGGCCGTTGCGTAGCCACCACCAGGTGAATACCCGCTGCCCGGGCCATTTGCGCCAGGCGGCAAATGGCATCTTCCACGTCAGCAGGTGCAACCATCATCAGGTCCGCCAGTTCGTCAATCAGCACAACGAGATAAGGTAACGCCGGTCGCACATCGTCGGGGTTCTCCCTGGCCTTTAAACGATTATATCTATCAATGTCTTTTACTCCGGCGCCGGCAAACAATTCGTAACGATTTTCCATCTCATTAACCATCCACCGCAGCGCCGTGGCAGAATGTTTAGTATCAGTTACTACCGGGGCCAGCAGGTGCGGGATGCCATTATAATCAGTAAGCTCCACCATCTTGGGGTCAATCATTAGAAATTTTAACTCATGGGGTTTACATTTATACAGCAAACTGCCAATTAAGGAATTCATACAAACACTTTTCCCGGAACCCGTAGCACCGGCAATAAGCAAATGCGGCATGCGGCGTAAATCGGCAACAATTGGATTGCCGGCAATATCCTTACCGAGAGCAACTGTCAGCTTGGATGCCGATTGCATAAATTCCTGAGTTTCCAGTACTTCGCGAAAATGAACCGTGGCAATTTCCTTATTTGGTACCTCAATGCCGATGGCGGCTTTACCCGGAATGGGCGCTTCAATCCTGACATCGGGAGCAGCCATGCTCAGGGCAATATCATCAGCCAGGTTGACAATTTTACTGACCTTGACCCCCGGCGCAGGCTGCATTTCATAACGGGTAATCGCCGGCCCCCGGCTTACCTGAGTGACTTTCACTTTCACCCCGAAACTTTCCAGGGTTTCTTCCAATAATTTAATGCGATCGGAAATATCTTTATTCATGCGCGGGTTCTTTAAGCGCATGGGCCGCTGCAGCAACGAGGTGGGAGGTAAGGCAAAGTCTTCTAAATTATCTTCAGAGTCCCCATCCGGGAACATCTGCTTCGCGAAACTTGAAGGCGTAATTCCCTCATCCCGCCTCTTTTCCGTCCCTTCATTTCGACTGGGTTTGACCACGGCTTCTCCCAAATCCACCGGGGCAGTCTGTTCCTGAAGTTTGAGCGCCGCCGTATCCATTTTATCACGGTGGTCGATAATCTTCGGGGATGATCGGCCAACTCTGGCTTTCTTTTTATCTTTTTTTCCGGGCCTGGACTTTCGTTCAGCCACCTCCTCATCATCCTCTTCAACCACGGTAAAGATAAAATCTACAAGCCTTTCCCGTACCTCCTTGTATGTATTTACCATTAAATAGACAATTTTTCGACTGATGCTGACAAGAGACATATTGGTAATCAGTAGCAGTGACACAATTATCAAGGTCACCAGTATCACCTCAGAACCCACCGGGCCAAATAAAATATACAGGCCCACGGACAACAAAGCCCCGATGATACCGCCGCCAAGTCCTGACAGTCCCTGCCTCAAGGCAAGCATATACTCTCCTTCAATAATAAATTGCTGGTGGAAAAAGGCCAGTATGGAAATATACAAGACAACAGTGCCGGTAATTTTTTGCGGTACCGCTGCCAGTTTTCTATCCTTCATCAGCTTCAAACCGAATAAGCCAACAAATACAGGCAAAATGGAACGACCTTCTCCACCCAAGCCGCTGAGGACTCTCTCCAGGAAAGAACCTACCGCTCCCACCGCGTGGGACGACTGAAAACCGCTATTGACGGCGGCATATAAACTTACTCCCGACAGTACGGCAAAGCCAACCATAATTATACCAATTATTTCGTACTTTATTTCTTCCTTTATCTGAGAAAAGAAATTTGCCATTTGTTTCACCTCTCAGAAACAATTCTCTATTGTTCTCTTTTTTCCTTTGAAAATTTAAAATAGAAGATGCTAGAGAATTTCAGACAAGTTAAATAAAGCCCTGCAAACAGCAAGGCCACCCTCTTATAAATTATTCACCAGTAAGACCAGTGCGCCGATAAACCAGCAGTAAATGCTAAAAATTCTCAACCTGCCGGTATTCAATACCTTTAATAATACCACAATGGCAAAATACCCGGCTATACCGGCAAAAACTGTACCCACCAGATATGGTATTAGAAAAAGCTGCCGGGCACCGCTTGCAAACAAGTCACCTGATTTTAACAACGTGGCTCCCAGAATTACCGGAATGACCACCAGAAAAGAGTAACGGGCAGCGGTTTCCCGGTCCAATCCCATCAGCAATGCGGCAGCAATGGTGGTGCCGGAGCGGGATATTCCCGGGGTAATGGCCAGGCCTTGAGCAAAACCAATTATGAGGGCGTCCTTGAGGGTCATAGTTTCGCTGTTCTTCTCGGCACGGGCCAGCACCTCGGCAACCCATAAAATCACACCCGTAACCAGTAACATCAAAGCCACCAGGTTAACCGAACTAAAAAGGCTTTCAAAAAGGTCCTCAAACAGTACACCCATCAATCCAGTAGGAATAATGCCAATGACAATCAGCCTAAAAAAGCGATCCCCAGGGTGCTTGAGCAGGTAGGCAATATCCCTGCGAAAGTATATTACCACCGAAACCAGCGTGCCAAAATGCAGTAACACCTCAAAGGTAACCCCCGGGGTATTGACCCCTAAAAATTCCTGTAAAATTACCAGGTGTCCCGAACTGCTAATGGGAAGAAACTCTGTAATTCCTTGAATGATTCCCAGTATTATCGCTTCAAAAATACCCATTATACCGCTCCCGGGTTCAAATATTTCCCAATACGATATTGGCCACGTTATGGGAATGATCGCCAATCCGCTCCATGTTGCTGATAATATCCAAAAACACTACGCCGGAAGTGGAAAAACACTGCCCCTTGTTTAATCTCTCAATGTGACTGCGCCGCAGTTGTTTTTCCCGCACGTCCACATTTCGCTCCAGTTGGACCACTTTTTGGGCAATGGCCTGGTCATCGTTTTGCAATGCCTGTACTGCACTTCTAAATGTATCCAATACCATATTATTCATTTCCGCCAATTCCTGTAACGCCAGGTCTGTAAAGGGCAGGTTGTCCTCAATTCTACCGTAAGCCATCTGGGCAATATTTTCCGCATGGTCACCAACGCGCTCAATATCGTTAACGGCATGGAGTAAACCCGTGTGCCTGTTGGACAACGACTGGTTCAGGCCTTTTTGGGCAATTTGCGCCAAGTAGGCGGTAATTGCTTCTTCCAGATTATCGATAATATCCTCCCGTTCAAAGACGTCCTTTAAAATCCGTTCGTCCTGTTTAAAGAAACCTTCCATGGCATCCATCACATTACGCTGGGCCAATTCCGCCATGCGGATAATTTCCTTGGTCGCTAAAGATATCGCAATGGCCGGAGTTTTTAACATCCTCTCGTCCAAATATACCGGACCGAAACGTTCCATTTCCACCTTGCCCGGCAGGATACGTTCTATCAGCTTTACATATATATTTATAAAAGGCAAGAATAATAACGTGTTTAAGATGTTAAATGAAGTATGTGCGTTGGCAATTTGGTGGGAAATATCATTGGCGGAAACGTAAAGCACCCACTGTTCAAAAAAGTTCATGCCCAGCAGGAAAATTAAACTGCCAATTATGTTAAACAGGATATGGGCCAGCGCAGCACGTTTGGCAGTAAGGCTGGTACCGATACTGGCCAGCAACGCGGTAATGGTTGTCCCAATGTTATCCCCCAGGAGAACGGGCAAAGCCGCATGCAGGGGAATTAAACCCTGGCTGGCCATGGCCATCAGGATACCGATAGTGGCACTGGAACTCTGGATTGTCACGGTCATCAACACGCCAATGCCCAGTCCCAACAGCGGGTACCGGGAGAAACTGGCCATAAAATCACGGAAACCCTGGTACTCCCGCAGCGGTTCCATGGTCGTCTTCATCAGGTCCATGCCCAACAACAAAATACCGAAGCCCAACAACACCTGCCCTAAATATTTCAGGCTGCGCCTCTTGGAAAAAAAGTAAAGCGCAAAACCTGTTGCAATGATAGGCATGATATAGTGGGTCAGTTTAAAAGCAATCAACTGGGCCGTAATAGTGGTACCGATATTGGCCCCCATTACCACCCCAACCGACTGCTTCAACGTCATCAGGCCGGCATTTACAAATCCCACCACCATGACAGTGGTAGCGCTGCTGGACTGGATAATAGCGGTTACCAGTGCACCCACCAGCACGCCGACAACCGGCACACCGGTTAATATTTCCAGGATGCGCCGCATTTTATCGCCAGCAGTTTTCTGTAACCCTTCCCCCATGTTCTGCATGCCGAAAATGAACAGGGCCAAGCCACCTAATAGACCAAAAACCAGTTCCAAATTTATCTCTCCCCTTGGATACATGTTATGGCCAGTCAATTGCCGGTATACATTATACCATTTACGCCAGCAATTGACCATGTTTTTCAACCAATAAAAAAACACCGGCAAAAACCGACGTTTTTTAGAGAAAATTCCCCGGTTGATATTTGTCGTCCAGGTAATCTCGTGGGTCCGTACTGATTATGCGCACAATCTTGGCCTGATTAAAGTCAAGAAGCTCAACCTCCATCAACCGACCTTCTTTTTGGATATAGTGCCGGTTTGTGGGAATTTGTGAGGGAAACATCAATTCCACGGGCATGGGAGAATAGATCACCGTCATCTTACTGCCTCCAGTTCCGTTTATCCTCGTCAATCAGCTCTTTTAGCTTGTTAACTGCTGCCGACAAGCCGCCAACTTCATCTATCAGCCCGTAAGTCACCGCGTCCTCGCCTACCAGTACCGTACCGATATCCCGGGCCAATTCACCCGTAGTAAACATCAGTTCCCTGAACTTTTTCTCGGATATTTTGGAATGCTGAGTAACAAATTTAACTACCCGGTCCTGCATTTTATCCAGGTATTCGTAGGTTTGCGGTACTCCAATTACCAATCCGGTCAGACGGATTGGATGAATAGTCATAGTGGCAGTTTCCGCAATAAACGAGTAGTCAGACGCGGTGGCAATAGGAACACCGATACTATGACCGCCACCCAATACAAGCGATACGGTGGGTTTGGACATGCTGGCCAGCATCTCCGCAATTGCCAGACCTGCCTCAACGTCTCCCCCGACGGTGTTTAAAAGCGCGATTACTCCTTCAATCTTATCATTTTGCTCAATGGCAACCAGTTGGGGAATAACATGCTCGTATTTGGTTGTCTTGTTTTGGGCAGGCATGACAAGATGCCCCTCAATCTGGCCAACAATGGTTAAACAGTGTATGTTACTGGTGTTATCCGGTATGTTTACTGTACCAAATTCTTTGATGTTAGCACTTTTCGGAGTGCCTTTCACTTTTCTTGCCTTGCGGCCGGGCGCAGGTTGTCCCGGTGCCTGGGGCACGGGTGTTGCTGGTGTGGGCAGTGGTGTTGTGGTAGGTACTACCGGCGGTTGAACATTATCATGCATCTGCTATCACTCCTATTTTGAAATCTTTTTTAGTATGCGATGCTCCCGTAAAAAAAATACACGGCCATAGCCGTGTAAAACCCGCTGTTGAAAATTGTTCCCAGCAAAATGAATTTATACTTCCATAATAATGGGCAAAATCATGGGCCGGCGATGAGTCTTTTCAAACAGGAACCTGCCCAGGGTGTCGCGGACACTGTACTTTATGGCTGACCAATCGGCCACATTGTTTTTATTGCAGCACTTGTCCAATGCCCGGGAAACTCTCTCCTTGGCCTCTTCCAGCAGTGCTTCTGACTCCCGGACATACACAAAGCCCCGGGAAACAATATCCGGTCCCGCAACAACCTCACCCTTATTTTTATCTAGGGTAACCACAACAATTAAAATTCCATCCTGGGACAATTGCTTGCGGTCACGCAGCACGATGTTACCGACATCACCGACGCCAAGCCCGTCTACCAGCACTCGCCCTGAAGCCACCCGGCCGGCAATACGGCCCCGCTTCTTGGTAAACTCCAGTATCAGACCATTTTCCCCGACAAAAACATTATCTTCAGGAATACCGACTTCCACGGCCAAATTGGCATGCTTGATCAGCATGCGGTATTCACCGTGTACAGGCACAAAAAATTTCGGCCTGACCAAATTCAGCATCATTTTTAGTTCTTCTTGACTGGCATGTCCGGAGACATGAATGCCGGATACGGCTTCGTGAATTACTTCAGCACCTTGTTTGAAAAGTTGGTCGACGGTTCTGGCCACCATTTTTTCATTACCAGGTATTGGTGTGGCGGATATTACCACTGTATCACCGGGCATTATTTCAATTCCCTTGTGTTCCGACCTGGCCATACGTGTCAGTGCCGACATGGGCTCACCCTGGCTGCCGGTACTGATGATAACAGTATCTTGTTTCGGCAACCGGTTAATCTCATCCAAATCCACAAGTGTACCGGCAGGAATATCCAGGTAACCCAACTCCGATGCCACACTGACTACATTAAGCATACTCCTGCCTACCATGGCCACTTTTCGCTTGTATTTATGGGCGGTGGTGATGATCTGTTGAATGCGGTGAATGTTCGAAGCAAAGCTGGCAAGAATAATCCTTTCCCGCGCCAGGCGAAAAATTTCATCAAAGGTATTGCCCACCATGCGCTCAGACATGGTATAACCAGGGCGTTCCACATTGGTACTGTCAGACATTAATACCAGGACGCCCTGTTCACCCAATTGGGCAAGTTTTGCAAAATCAGTAACATCACCGTCCACCGGTGTCTGGTCGAATTTGAAATCAGCGGAATGGACAATGGTCCCAATCGGGGTATGAACGGCGATGCCCACCGTATCGGCAATACTGTGACTGACCCTGAAGAATTCAACTTTAAACGGACCGATCTTGAGACTGTCCCTGGGTTTAACACAGTTCAGTTTAACTTTGTCAAGAGAAACCGTACTTTCCTTTAATTTTTGTTTTAACAGGCCCAGGGTAAGCCTGGTCCCATGAACCGGTACATCCAAATCCTTGAGGATATAGGGTAAAGCGCCGATGTGGTCTTCATGACCGTGAGTTAAAAGAATACCTTTTATATATTTCCGGTTTTCCAGCAAGTAAGTTATATCCGGAATGACCACATCAATGCCCAATAACTCATCTTCCGGAAATGTCAATCCCGCATCGATAACCAAAATGTTATTTTTATATTTGATTGCCAGCATGTTTTTGCCTATTTCCCCCAAACCGCCCAGGGGAATGAGTTGGACCTTTCCTTCTTCTGCCATATATGCACCTCCAATTAAAAAAATTTACTGCCGGCACACCGCCCGCTAGCCTACAAATGCCGGCGCCATAACACCAAACAAGCGCTAATTCGCCTAGCGCTTGAAAACCCGAACAAAACACCTAATGTATATTATACTGTATGT
>CAZGXM010000073.1:0-2132 GCA_964529795.1 uncultured Thermoanaerobacteraceae bacterium | reverse complement strand
ATTTTCTGTTCCTGGGAATTAGCTTCAATAAGCGGCGGGCGCGGACCGCCTACTTGCATTCCCTTGAAATTTAAAGCCGCTTTCACCGGAACGGGATTGGTTGTAATAAATAGAGCTTTAAACAACGGGAACAGGCGGCGATGAATACTGTCTGCCTTAAATACATCTCCCGCAGTAAAAGCTGTAATCATCTCCTGCAGTTCCCTGCCGACCAGGTGGCTGGCCACACTGACTACCCCCCGGCAACCCAAGGACAACATGGGCAGGGTCAAGGAGTCATCCCCGCTGTACACGGCAAAATCACCAGGCAGCTTGGTCTTAAGTATACTGACCTGGTCCATATTACCCGCCGCTTCCTTAAGCGCTACTATATTTTCCAAAAGAGCCAACCGGGCAACGGTGTCCGGTAGTAAATTGCTGCCGGTACGGGACGGTACATTATAAAGCATTACGGGCAAATCCACCTGCCCGGCAATGTCGCGGAAATGCCGGTAAAGGGCCTCTTGAGGCGGTTTATTATAATACGGCACAACCAGCATGACCCCATGGACACCCAGATTTTCTGCTTCCTGGGACAGCTGAATCGAAGCACGGGTATTATTACTGCCGGTACCTGCGATGACCTTGGCACGGTCACCCACAGTTTCCAGAACCACCTGGAACAGCTTTAACTTTTCATCATGGGTTAGAGTCGGCGATTCCCCGGTAGTGCCACACACGACCAGACCGTCACTACCGTTATCCACCAAATATTCCGCCAAATCCTTAACCTGCTGCCAGTTTATACTTTTATCGTTGTTAAAAGGGGTAACCATTGCCGTTAGCACCCGACCAAAAACATTTGACATATACAATCACTCCTTACTTTCGTTCTATCCTGCCTCCGACTAAACGGTTGTCTGCTGCAGATTAAACTGCTTGTGTAAAGCCCGAACCGCCTCTTGGAGACTATTTCTATCCACCAAACACCAAATACTGGTATAAGAATCGGATGACTGGAGAATTTCAATCCCGCTGGCTGTCAAGGCCGCCATAATCTTTGCCATTACCCCGGGCACCCCGGTCATCGCCGCGCCTACAGCAGCCACTTTGGCACAGTTTTTTTTCACCAGCGGCTGCAGGCCAATGGTCTTTAAAGCTTCAACGGCAGCATGAACTACTTCGTCGGAAACGGTAAAAATTACTTCCTTGGGCGAAGTATAGATGAAATCCACACTGATCTGCTGTTCTGCCATGGCATTGAAAACGTTTAAAGCAGCATCCTGCGCCCGTACCAGCGGCACCCTGATTTGACTGATGTTAGAAATGTACGTTATACCGGTAATCAAATTGTCCGTAATTTTGGCGGCCTGCTCATAACTGCTGTCCGGGATAGTGACCAGTGTGCCGGGATGGTCACTAAAGGTATTACAAACCCTTAACGGTATGTTGCGCTGCATGGCTATTTCCACGGCTCTGGGGTGAATTACCTTTGCACCTTCATGAGCCAGCTGGCACAACTCGTTATAAGTAACTCTTTCCAGAGTACGGGCCTCACCCACCATTCTGGGGTCTGCGGTTTTTATTCCGTCCACATCGGTGTAAATTTCCACCACTTCCGCTTCCAGAGCTACACCCATTGCCGCAGCGGTAGTATCGCTGCCACCTCTGCCGAGAGTGGTGATTAATCCGTCTCTTGTCTTGCCCTGAAAACCTGTTACGACAACAATATTACCAGCATCCAACAAGTTGCGAATTTCCTTTGCATCCACCTCTAAAACACGGGCATTGCCGTGGTTTCCATCAGTAACAATGCCGGCCTGAGCTCCTGTCAAGCAAGCAGCGGCAAACCCTGCCTGCTCCAATTCCGAAACCAACACCACCCCGGAAATAATCTCCCCGCAGGACAGGATCAGGTCCAGTTCCCTCTTGTTCAACCTGTTGTTCGGTTTTTTTACCAGATTTATCAGCGTATCAGTGGCATAGGGGTCACCTGTCCTGCCCATGGCAGAGACAACAACCACTACCCGGTAACCTTTTCTTTTAGCCCCGACAATCTTTTTAATGACTGTCTGACGTGTTTCACGGGTAGCTAATGAAGTGCCTCCGAATTTCTGTACGATTACTTTCATGACCCACCTCATCAGTAAGTT
>CAZGXM010000072.1:0-10750 GCA_964529795.1 uncultured Thermoanaerobacteraceae bacterium | reverse complement strand
TCTCGTCAGCAGAAATAAGCGCAAAGCGCCCCGCCTTGAAGTTGCCTTCCTGGGAAAGACTGAGCAGGTTGTAGAGAAACTTTTCATCTGCTTTCAACATTTCCTGGAATTCCATGATCCCCCTGTTGGCCTTGTTCAGTTCGCCGTCAAACCGGTACGCCCGGGGGTCTGATTCCGAACCGTACTCCGAGATGGTGGAAAAGTCAATACTGCCGGTAAGATCGGCAATATCCTGGGATTTCGGGTCGGAAGGGCTGAAGGTGCCTATCCCCACCCGTTTTTCCTCGGAAAAAAGAATTCGCCGGACGGGAACCCTTTCAATCTGGCCCCGGTACCCCTCCTCCACCATCAAACTGCAGGCCGGACAGAGATTACCCTCAATATATACCCCGTACTCCCGGGAAAACTCCTCCCGCAGCTGCCGGGGAATGAGGTGGAGCGGCTCTTCATGCATGGGGCATTCCCTGACGGCATATACCGCCCCTGCACCAGTACGTGTGTATTGCTCCAAACCTCTCTTAAGCATTGATACTATGGTGGATTTACCCCCGCTGACCGGACCCATTAACAAAAGAATCCTTTTACGAACGTCCAGCCGCCGGGCAGCGGAATGGAAGTATTCCTCCACCAGCCTTTCCAAAACCTTATCCAGCCCGAAAATTTCCGAAGTAAAAAAATTGTAGTGTTTACCTGTTTCGGTTTCTTCCACTCCATGGCTGACTATCATGTCATATATCCTGGCATGGGCCAGCCGCGTTATTTCCGGCTTTTCTTTAACCAACTGGAGGTAATCTGCAAAAGTCCCCTCCCAGGCCAAGGCTTTTTCTTGCTGGCGAAATTGCTGTAGTCGTTCCAAGACATCCATAAATTCTCCCCCTTAGCCTTAGAAGTATCTGTCGTACCCGTTCAAAAAGGTTTAACAATTTCTATGTCACACTTTTCGAACGTCCTCTTTAACCACTTTAATTAATATATATGCCGTCGAAAAACAAAAAGAAGTGCCCTGCTTGACCAAAAAGGTAGCAAATTTGGCTAAATTATGGTAAATTTAAGCATAATAATTGTACAGAAAACTCAAGCTATAGGGAGAGGTGAACGAAAATGGGGTACAAATTTGAATTCACCTGGTTGCTGAGATTACCTGTGGATGAACTGCCTGCAGAACCAGGTCAAAAAATTCAAGGCAGTGAAAATGAAAATCTATTGCTGTGGAAAAGAACTTCCGGCAATATAATTTTGGGGTTTTTCCGCGAAGGACACAAATTGGTATACCCGGTCGGTTTGGAAGTATTGATTATCACCAAAAGTCAGGAAGTAATCGGTATCGGTAAAATTGTAAAATCGGAAATTTATGAGTTACCTGATGGTTCCTTAACAACGGTAGTGGAATTTTCCCTGAAAAGAATGCTGGATGATGATGAAAAACCCATTGTCACCAAGGTTATCAGGGAGATGTATGGCAAGTAACTGTCCTTCCGGGAGGTGATCCTGATGGCTTATGTCTGCGTCACCTGTGGCAAGACCAAGCGGTTGCCGGACTCCTGTTGCGAAAAGCCCATGCTCCGGCAGGGTACTTATTATTGCCCCAGTTGCGGTTCAAGTTTTGAGCAGGGTGGCGACTGTTGCGGGCAACCTCTCAGCCAAGTATAAGCCGAAAAAACCAAACCCGGTACTCAACCAAACGTCAAAATTCGCCTTACTGTTGGCAACCAGTTGAGTACCGGGTTTGGCCGTTTAAAAACAGGCAGTAAAACTTCTTTTGTATTTTTCCATACCGTGATGTATAATAAGGAGCGAAGTAATACCTTACCCTATATAGGAGGGCTTTATTATGATAATGGGACAGGACTTTGAGCTTAATCCCGAAGGGTTGCTGACTTTTGCGGAAGACATTTACGCACCCCAGCCGGCAGTACGACGTTTAAAAGATGCCGGTGACGTACTTTACAAGTCTGTTCCACTCAGCGAACGGCCTTTATATTATATGTACCGGGGTGTACACCACAGGGACGACCGCTCACTTTTTTTAGATAACAATATCCGCTATGATATCACCGTCCTACTGCCGGGTCTTATCGACCGCGAATACATAAAAACCATCGGGCACTTTCACCCTTTAAAACCTCAATCTTCCGAAACGTACTCGGAATATTACGAAGTCCTTAGCGGCGAAGCACTGTACCTGTTACAGAAAAATAACCGTACCGGGGAAGTAGCGGAAATTATGGCTGTGGAAGCCAAGAAAGGTGATAAGGTATTTATTCCGCCAAACTACGGGCATATCACCGTCAACCCTGGCGAAGAACCTCTGGTTATGGCCAATTTGATTGAAAGTAATTTTCCCTCTCTATACCAACCTTTTACTGACAAAAGGGGTGCGGCTTATTACTGCATTAAAGGTGATAATGGTAAACGGGAATTTGTCAAGAATGAAAATTATCACAACTCCGTAGGTCTGAAGCTTGTGGCCGCGCCGTCCCTGGACCAGCCGGTGGAAATGGCACCGGAAACAGGGCTGTACCGGGCGTTCAAAGATAATCCCGGGACTTTCGCATTGTTGAAATAAACCTTAATTATTTAAGAGGCCTTCTTTCAGGCCTCTTTTCATTATTTTTACTAATACTTCCCCCGTTTGCGAATACCAAAAATATTTATCCGGTTCAATTCACATGCCTATTTGTTGCTGTTTCCCTCCTTGCTGGCCTCCCTGTTGGCCGCCGCCCTGCTGACCTTCTTGTTTTTGACCACCCTTTTGTACCTGCACGGATTTAATCTCACCGTCTATCTGTAACTCCATTTTTTTGCCGTCAGTGGTTTCAATAATTAACTTGGTACCCTGTTTTCCGCCTCCCTCGCTTTGACCCTGGCTTTGTCCGCCGCTGCCTTGGCTCCCGCCGCTCCCACTCTGTTGGCCACCCTGCTGCCCCTGGCTTTGGGCTTGCTGAGGCGGTTTTGCCGCAATTTTACCCAAACGTTTCTTTACTAAAAATAAGTTATCCTTGGTAATTAACCGGACCGGGACAAAAGTCGCGGGGATATCATAATTTTCATTATTGATAACGGTATCGGACTGCCAAAAACCGTTTTTTACCAGTTCCTTTGCAGCCTTTACAGCATAAGTTCCCACCAAATCCGGCATCAGGTCTACATCCGCATCGTGAAGACCCATCATGATGGCCTGGGCACTCTCTTTGGTAATGCCGGTCCCCACAGTAACGAGAGTGGGATCCACGGCACTCTCCAAAAATGCTTTGGTTAAATCAGGTGCCGATGTAGTAATCGCCCCGGGATTCTTCCCAGTTGTGATGGCTTTTTGTACTTCCGACTTTGTCACAGTCGGACTGGTGGTGGTTATTTCCTTGGCTTCTACCTTAACTTGTCCGGACAATATCCCGCTTTCACCATCGATGACTGCCAAGGCAGTGGGCTTGTCTTTTTCCAGCAGCGCCATCACTTCAGGCTTACTTAACTCCTTTTTTCTATTTAAAATGAACTGGCCCTGCAATTGGCCAACCCGGGTGAAATCCGGCCCGATATAACCTTCTAAAGGCACATTGGGAGGTAAATTGTTAATTGCCAGTATTTTAATCCCCTGGCCCTTTATCTGCTCCACCAGGCGCATGGCCTGTAAAGGTTCAATAAATTCTATTACTATAACCTTTACCTTTTGTTCCAGCAATTCCTGTACCTGCAGTTCTTGTTGGGCAGCATCATTCCTGGCATCTTTAAAAATTATTTTCACCTGTTTTTCCTTGTTTTGATCAAATGCCTTTTTCAGCGCCTTGCCGCTGTCACTGTTCAGGTCCGGCAGGCTCACCCCTACCGGCTGTTGTTGCTGCTGTTGGGGCTTTTGGGCAGGTTTGCTGCAGCCGCTGATTATCATTAAAGCAACGGCCAAAATCATAACAAATAAATATTTAAAATCACGCATATAATCACCTCTACAAGCATAGTTTGTGACAAGAAAATTAAAATTAGTCAGTAAAAACAGCGGAAAAAGAAAGTTTATTATTGCCACAATAAGGCAAAAATAGGATTAAAAGCTACTGTTGAGGTGATTGAAATTATGTTTACATCTAAAGCTGACTTGCAGTTGTTCCTGAAGCAGGGTAACAGCTACCTGCGCTTACTGGAAAAAACCAATCGTAACGGCCAGCACGCTAAAAAAATAGCGGCTATCAAGCAGAAGCTTTTATCCGCCAAAAAACAACTGAAGCAATGTTAAAACCGGGGTCTGCCCCGGTTTTTCATGGCTAGATGTCCAATTCCGGTTCTACGGTAGTTTCCACTTCGCGGTGAAATTTTTCGCTGTACTTGGCTATCAATTTAGGTACTTTTCTGATATAGTTCTGGGTTTCAGAAATATAAAGATACCTGGAGTTATACACATTACCCGGTCCGGCGTTATACGCGGCCAGAGCTTGAGTAAGATTGCCAAACTTCTTTAACTGCATGGCCAGGTAACGAGCACCGCCGTCAATGTTTTCCGCAGGATTGTAGGGGTTCACACCCAAAAATTCCGCAGTACCGGGCATAAGCTGCATCAGGCCGATGGCGCCCGCATGGCTGACAGCCCTGGCATTACCGCCGGATTCCTGTTCCATCACCCCGGCAATTACAGCCGGGTCGATATTGTATTTCTTAGCAGCGGTCTCAATCTCCGGTGCCCAGCGGAGGATATTATCCGTGCGGTCATAAGGCACCACTGTCTTTTTCACGATTATCACCGGCTTGTCCCCGATTTGCATAACCCTGACCGTAATCACCCGGTAAAGAGCCGTAAACGCTTCTTTTAAATTGTCCCCTGCTATTTGAGTCCACGTCTGCCGGTAACCCTCCAGTTTCCCGGGCGCATCTGCCAAAGCGGGTACATCGCTGTCACTTACCGTAACCGCAATTTTCTCTTTGCCGCCCAGACCCAGGATATCCAGTACCATCAATACCGTATCACCGATACTCTGCTTAAAGATATCCCACTGCTCCAATTTATATTCGTAGGTGCGCTCAATGTCAGGGGTAATCTTCGGACGTACCTCACCAGGTATGTGCCCCAGTTGACGATTTAGTTTCTTTTCCATATCCTGTTTGGCAAACTTGGCAGGGTCCTGTTCGGCCAAAAAGCGTATCACAGCTTTTTCATAGGGACGAAAATTGATATGATCGGCAGCCTGTACCAGCACTAAAAGTATTAACAAAGCCACAAACATTTTCACAAAAAGCCTGAATATGGCGTTATAAATAGCCCTGATTATATTCATGTCCACTCCCCCCCAAACAGGCAAAAACCAAGGACCGGCCACTTACATCTCATTACCGGCGTTTACTTCAAAAGTGACTCAAAGCACCAGTTTAGTTCTTCAAGTACCATGGTATCATTTTCTCGCTGCATCTTTTTATAAAGATAATCCTTAGCCTTACTGTTCCCGGACTTGGCCAGCGCCCAGCAAGCATGAGCGCGTAAGTTGCTGTTTTCGCTTTCCGCGGCCCGGTAAACCGCCGGGGATATATGGCCCAAGTTGCCGCAGGCTACGAGAGCATTACGCTGGATGACACTTTTTCCCCGCCAGCCGCAGGCCGTGTCACCAAACATTTGTCTGAACTGCTTTTTTGACAGGCCAAGCACCGTATCCAGATCGGGATACGCCCTCTCCCGCTCTTCGTCAGAGAAGACCCGGTCACCGCTGTCACTGAGCATCTCGCGGTTACGAGGGCATACCGCCTGGCAGGCATCACAACCGTAAAGCCTGTCCCCCATTCTTTCCCGGTACTCCCTGGGAAAGACGCCTTTCTTCTGGGTAAGATAGGACAAACACTTATGGGGATTAACCAGGTAAGGCGCCTCAATGGCACCGGTAGGACAGACCGTCAGGCAGCGGGCACATTCGCCGCAATACTCCTTGCCAAAAACAGGCCCGGACCGCTCCGGCGGCAATACCACGTCCAGCAGCAGTTCTCCCAGCACCACCCAGGAACCAAATTCTTTGGTTATTATCGCAGTATTTTTGCCAAATACCCCCAGCCCCGTCTTTACCGCCCAATAGCGGTCCACTAACGGTCCCGTGTCCACATTATAGGCAAAAACCTTTGCGTCCAACCGGATTTCACAAAGCCTGGCCAGGGCTTCCAGTTTGGACCTGACCATCAAGTGGTAATCCTGTCCCCAGCTAAAACGGGCCAGTCTGCCCCTTACACCCGTTTCCGGTTTGGGAATCCCGGTTTCGTAAGGTAAGGCAATGCTGATAATACTTTTGGCCTGCGAGAGCAGCTTCCAGGGGTCGGTTCGTTCTTCCGGCGACCAGC
The DNA here is from genome assembly GCA_964529795.1 of uncultured Thermoanaerobacteraceae bacterium. Lineage (GTDB taxonomy): Bacteria > Bacillota > JADQBR01 > JADQBR01 > JADQBR01 > CAZGXM01. The sequence continues at coordinate 4,450 of CAZGXM010000072.1, read as the reverse complement.
GGACAAACGGCGCCTGTAAACCCTGTTCCCTGCGTTCTGCCAGTAATTCCGCCACCTCAGGGTCTAACTGCGGTGAACACCAGCCAATCAATATCCCTTCTTTCCCGGCATAATCCCTTAACCAATCTACCCTCACTGGCATCATATCCTTAACGTTGATTAATTTTTTCAAGCAGGTCTTCACCAATTTCGCCGGCAAATTCCTGTTGGATAGGCAGAAGGATTTCTTTCCACTGCCGGGTTTGCCCGCCGGTAAGATAATGGATTTTAATGCCCCTGGTATTTTTTAATTTGGTTAAAACCTGCTGGTTTTGCCGCTGGGCTTCTTTTCTTTCCCAGAGGGTGACTTCTTTTAAGGTATCTTCCAAAATCTTTTTGATATCTTCGGGTAACGAGTCCCAAAAACTCTGATTGGTCAGTACCACATAACCCAAATAACCGTGGTTGCTGATGGTCAAATCCGATTGTACCTGGTGAAACTTTTTGGTGTAAAAGTTGGACAGGGGGTTTTCCGCACCGTCCACTTCACCCTGCTGCAGTGCACGGTAAACCTCGCTGAAGGGCAGTTCTTTCACATTCGCTCCCAGCCGCTGGAACTGCCTGGCCAATACCGCACTGGGCATGATTCTAAAGGTCAGTCCCCGGAAATCTTCCAAAGCACGCAAGGGACGGTTGGCGCTCATCTGTTTAAAGCCGTTGTCCCACATGGCCAAACCCATCACATTTTTTTTCGCTAACACCTTGAATAGCTGTTTTCCCACTTCCCCGTCCATAGCCCGGTGGACGTCGGCATAACTGTCAAATACAAAGGGCAGGTCAAAAATCTGCCACTGGGGGAAAATACCCGTGAGCTTTGCAGTGGCCGGGGCAATCATCTGCACATTGTTTTCCATAAGCGCCTTGAATTCTTCCCCGTCTTTGTAAAGAGTGGAGTTAGGATAGACCTGCACTTCCACCCTGCCGTTGGTACGTTCATTGACCAGATGGGCAAAACGTTTTGCCGCCAGTCCCTTGGGGGTGGATTCCGCCACCACATGAGAAAAACGGATAATAATTCTTTTGTCTGTAGAAACCTGTTCCAAGTCACGGGCTCGTTCGGTACACCCGCCCAAAAGCACCATCGTCAGTAATATGACTGCTAGCCAAAACAGTTTCCTGGCCATAGACTCCCTCCGCCGCACTATTCTTTGATCCGGTACCGGTTAATAGGACGACCCACGGAACCGTACTGTACTTCCAGCTTGACCTTGCCGGTTTTCTCCAGGTAATCCAAATAACGCCTGGCGGTCACCCGTGCCAGGCCAATACCCTCCGCGACATCTTCCGCGGAGAGACTGCGCCTGTTCTTAAACAGGTACAGCATTACCTGTTTCATGGTCACTTCCGTCAAACCTTTTGGCAGTTCTTCCGGTACTTCCCGGGTCTTGACGGAAGTAATCTGGTCAATATCCTCCTGGCTTAAGGATTCCTTTTGCTTTAACTTGTCAAGCAGTGCTTTATAACTGTCCAGGGCACTTTTAATACGGTCAAATTTAAAGGGCTTGATAATATAATCCACTGCCCCCAACCGGAAAACCTGCTGAATGGTATCCACATCCCGCGCCGCAGTAACCAGGATGACATCAGTGGGCAGATTTAGTTGCCTGATTTCCTGCAGGGTTTCCAGCCCGTCTTTACCCGGTAAAAAAATGTCCAAAATCACCAGCTGGGGTTTTAGTTCTTTAATCACATTCAGGGCCTCAACCCCCGTTTCCGCCGTGCCGACGACCTGAAATCCCTCAACGTTTTCAATATACTGGCAATCAACTTCCATTACCATGGGGTCGTCTTCCACAACTACCGTGCGAATCATTATAGTCCCCTCCTTATCATCCATACCGGGGCAGGAATACCTTTACCGCAGTACCCGCGTCAAGGTGCGACTTCAATTCTATCACCCCGGATACCGCATCCACATATTTTTTCACCAGGGCCAGACCATATCCTCTCTTATTGCCTTTGGTGGAAAATCCGCTGGTAAATACCTGTTCCCTGGTCCCCGGTTTCATACCCCGCCCCCGGTCCTTAACTAAAATTGTAACACCTTCGTCATTCTCTGCCACATGTAAATATATGGCCCGCCTGTCTTTTTCAAGCCCTTCCACGGCATCCATGGCGTTTTCCAAAAGGTTACCCAGTATCACCACCATGGCGCCCGAGTCCAACCCCCGGGGAATTGCGGTCAGTTTACTGTTTTTATCAATTTCCAGGTCAATCTTTAATTCCTTGGCCCGATTATATTTACCCAGCAGTAACCCAGCAACACTGTAATCCCTGAAATTTTTTGTGATAAACCCGGTAATTTCCTGCTGTTTTTCCGTCACAGCAAAAATATAGTCCAAAACTTTTTCGTATTGTTTTAGCTGAATCAGTCCGGCAATGGTGTGTAACTTGTTAAGATGCTCGTGATTCTGCACCCGCAGTGCTTCAATAAACTTTTTCACGCCGGTAAGTTCTTCCGCCATTTCCCGTACTTCGGTCTTATCCTGGAAAGTGGCCACCGCGCCCACAATTTCCCCTTTTACTTTGATGGGAATACGGTTAGCCAATATATTTATGTTGTTTATCACCATCTCCTGCTGGTATTCCGCCACACCGCTTTCAGCCACCCCGGGCAGGCGGGTATTTGGGATGACACTGCTGATGTCTTTTCCCGCAACATCATCGTAAATGCCAATAATTCTGCGGGCTTCACCGTTAATAATGGTAATCTTGTTGTTGCGGTCAATGGCTATTATGCCATCGCCAATGGACTGGAATACGGCAACCCGTTCTTCCAGCAGGCGGGCAATTTCCCCGGGTTCCATATTAAACATAGCACGTTTTATGTTTCGTGCCAAGACCATCGACCCGGTTATACCCACCGCCAGACCTGCCAACAAGGAAAAATAAAGCTGGAATCTCATGCCGTGAACCAGTTTGGAAATGGTGGGGGTTAAAATACCCACGACAATTACCCCCACCTGTTTGGTCCCTTCGTTGGCCATAATCGGTACAAACGCCCTTACTGATGGCCCCAGTACTCCTTCCGCCCGGGAGATATACTCATGTTCCGCAAACGCACGGTCTTCATCACCACCGCTAAATTTGGTACCAATGCGGTCCTGCAGCGGGTGGGAATAGCGAATTTTATTCATATCCAAGACTACAATATATTCCACATTGGTGGCCAGACGGGTTTTTTCCGCAATGGGCTGGATCACTTCCCAGCCACCAGGCTTACCCACCGCCTGCTGAATTTCTGCCAACTGTGCCAGAGTCCTGGCAATAGATAGGGCTTTGGAAGCCAATTCACGCTCCAGTTGGGAAGAAAAATTCTCCACCAAAAAAATACCGCCGATAAGAATGGAGAGAAAAACCAGTCCCGAAGCCAGCCAGGTAATCTGGGTTTGTATGGACATTTCTCGTTTCACAGAAACCACATCCTTCTCGGACGAAAGCCTGCTTTTTAATTCTACACCGCTGCAGTTATTCCTTTTGTATCTTTTACCCAGACAAGCCCTTGAACAAAATGACCTTTAATAACAATATGGTCAAATTATTGCCCCCCTTGATACCGGATTCTAAAATACAGTTGAGTTAAAATTTTCAGAATTAATCTAATTATAGCAATAATGAGTCTCTTGATTGCCACAGGTTATGAAACACTTTTGGAGGTGATAAATAAGGACAGCTTTTATATTAACCAAATTTTCATGTCATAAAAAGGAGGTTTATAATGAGTACACTTGCAGGAAGCTTGAAAGACTTTTGGGATTATTTGTGGAAACTGCATAACAGCACCAAAAAACTATTGAAGCTTGATTTTACCGTTATGGCCGAGATGGCTGATAATTTGCCCGACAAAGAAAAGAAACTTGCAAAAAAAGTCCTGCCCGGCGGAGGCAGGGGAACCGGCAACGGCGGGAATAACTCGGGTATGAGCAATGACGGTTACGGCATACGTCAAAAAATCGGTCTCTTTTTAGGCCCTGTTCTTTTCCTTGTTCTTTTACTGATGCCTGCTCCGCCGGAAATGAAACCAGAAGCGCAGGCAGTTCTGGCCAGTACCGCCTGGATTGCCACCTGGTGGATTACCGAGGCAATCCCCATTCCGGCAACTTCACTGATGCCCATTTTCCTGTTTCCGTTAACTGGTGCTATGAGTTCCAAGGCATCCACCGCACCTTACGCCAACCACCTGGTTTACTTGTTTATGGGCGGTTTTTTGATTGCCATGGCTATGGAAAAATGGAATTTACACCGGCGAATTGCCTTGAATATCATCCGTATTATCGGCGCCGGACCAAACCGGCTGATACTTGGCTTCATGATAGCCACAGGATTCCTGTCCATGTGGATTTCCAACACTGCCACCACCATGATGATGACTCCCATCGGTCTGGCGGTAATTTTACAGGTTGCCACCCTG
>CAZGXM010000071.1:0-11491 GCA_964529795.1 uncultured Thermoanaerobacteraceae bacterium | reverse complement strand
CTAAGATTTTGCTGGCTTCCTCCCCTCCACCAGCGCCACCGCACCGCCGGCCAGATTACGATAACCCGTCTCTACCAGCCCCGCCTCGCCAAACAAATCAGCCAACTCCCATTGGGGCGGAAAAACCCTGGCCGAATCATGCAGGTAGGCGTATGCCCCCTTGTTGCCGGCCCATAATTTCCCCATGGCAGGGACAACCTTGTCAAAAAACAACCAGTAAGCCTGTTTAAATACCGGAACAGTAGGCCGGGCCATATCCAGCGATAGCACTTTCCCTCCGGGTTTCACCACCCTGGTCATTTCCTTAACCGTGGTGAAAATGTCGGGAACATTACGCAGGCCCCAGCCTACAGTGGCACAGTCAAAGCTATTATCCTCAAAGGGCAGTTCCATAGCATTGCCCTGAATAAACTCAATCACGGCTTTCAACTGAAAGTTTTTTATGTTTTTCCTGGCCACCGCCAGCATATTTTCGGAAAAGTCCAGCCCAATAACCTTTCCGGAAGCGCCAACAGCAACTGCCAGTTCCATGCTGAGCATACCGGTACCACAGCAGACATCCAGACCGCAACCACCCGCCTCAAGCTCCGACCGCCGTACCGCCAGCTTTCGCCAGGACCTATCCAAGCCCAAAGTCATCAGTGTATTCATCAGGTCATATCGCCCGGCAATGGAATTAAACATATCCCGGACAAATTTTTCCTTGTTTTCCTTACCGGGTAAGACAATCAACAGCCATTCCTCCCGGATTTCCTCATAGATTAAATACATATTTCCTACAAATTTCTAGTCCGCTCTTATTTTATCTCTTATGCGTTTCTCTTTTCAACCTTTAACTAAAAATTTGGAACAAAATACGCACGGTAAAAGCCGTACGTATTTTTTCGAAAAGTTTTACAGACCCTTATTTCGCTTCTTCTAACATTTGTTGGGCATTGTTGGGCAACGAAAGTGCCATTTAACAATTCAAATCCTTCCCCTGTACTTATAGATAACCGCCTTGATTTCACTGTACTCTATTTCTTCCGGCAGCGCCTCTTTGATGGGCTTCAATTTTTCTGTGCCCAATTTTTGAATTGCCTCCAGAATGAGTGATTCATACTTTCCGGGAATGAATTGGTCAAGGTTTACGGCAAGCCCTTCGTTGCAACATTTAAAAAGATGTTCCTGGACGGTAGAAATCTTGATCCCTCTTTCCCTTGCTATCTCCGTTAAGGGTTTGCCCTCTTGATACATCTTCCAGGTAATAACATGGCTGGGGTTTTTTTCTCTTTCAGGCTTTCTGGCAGGGGTATCTACACATTTGTTTTGTCCGCCTGAGCCCTCAACCTTTCGCCCGTGGCCCTCCAAGTACTCGGTGATGGCTTTTATGAAATCCGCACCGTATTTTTCCAGTTTATACTCCCCCACCCCTTTGATGTTAGCCATAGCAGTATGATCTGACGGACATTGTTCACTCATTTCCCTTAAGACGCTGTCGGGGAAAATAATGTAGGGAGGTACTTTTTCCCGGGCGGAAATCTTCTTGCGTAAGCTGCGCAGTATCTCAAACAGGGTGTTGTCCTCAACTTTTGTAACTTTTCTTTTTGGTACTATTCTGTATACTTTTTCTCTGTTTTTCAGGACCGGCACCGCCTTTTCCCTCAGCTTCAGGACTGGATACTGCCCTTCCGTCATACCCGCATAACCTTCGGCAACCAGGATGTTAATCATATCCTTAATTTCCTTTTCCGAATAATTTTCCATAATTCCGTAAGTGGACAACCTGTCAAACCCCATCTGTAACACCTTTTTACTCTTGGAGCCCCTGAGCACCTGGGCCACAAGAGTGCTCCCGAATCTTTCTTTCATGCGGAAGATACAGGAAAGGATTTTCTGCGCCTCTATGGTAATGTCCTCAAGATCGGTTTCATCATTACATGTACTGCAGTTGCCGCACCGGTCAGGAGAATCACCCTCACCGAAATAGTCCAAAATATATTTACGCAAGCACCTGTGGGTATGACAGTAGTCTACCATGGCTTGCAGCTTGTGATACTCATTGGTTTTCCTTTCCGGCACCAGGGATGTCTGCTCTATCAAGAATTTCTGGACCATGATGTCCCTGGGTTCAAACAACAATATGCATTCGCCGGGTTCGCCGTCCCTGCCGGCACGACCTGCTTCCTGGTAGTAAGCCTCCATGTTTTTAGGCATATTGTAGTGAATCACGTAGCGGACATTTGATTTGTCAATTCCCATGCCAAAAGCATTGGTTGCCACCATCACATGGATTTCATCGTAGAGAAATGCTTCCTGATTCGTTTCTCTCTCCTCATCCGCCAACCCGGCGTGGTACTTGCCCACCTTAGAACCACGTTTCTGCAGGTCCTCCGCGAGAGTATCAACCTCTTTTCTGGTGGCAGCATAGATAATCCCTGCTTTGTCCTGGTTGTTGCCGACATAATCCAACACGAAATCTTTTTTATTCACGCCTTTCACAACGGAAAAATACAGGTTTTCCCGGTTAAATCCCGTCACAAAAATGTTTGGACGGTCAAGGAGTAAAAGTTCAACGACATCTTTTTTTACCTCTTCGGTAGCAGTGGCGGTAAAAGCAGCGACAACGGGTCTTGAGGGACTCTCTCTGATTACCGGGGCAATGGCACGGTAGCTGGGGCGAAAGTCATGCCCCCACTGGGAGACACAGTGCGCCTCATCCACTGCCAGTAAGGACAGTTGCACTGATTTTAGGAGCTCGCGAAAACGCGGCGTCTCCAACCTTTCCGGGGCAATGTAAATAAGTTTAAACCGACCGTGTTTGGCCTTGTGCAATCTTTCTTCAATTTGATGATATGTCAATGAACTGTTAATATAAGTCGTGGGTATGCCAATTGCGTTCAGACTGTCCACCTGGTCTTTCATGAGGGAAATCAAAGGAGATATTACTATGGTCACTCCCGGCAACAGCAGGGCAGGTATCTGAAAGCAAATTGATTTACCTGCCCCGGTGGGCATGATCGCAAACGTATCATTGGTTTGTAAAATGCTTTTAATAATTTTCTCCTGTCCCTCTCTGAATGCCCGGTACCCGTAGTATTTTTGCAGCACCTTTTTTGCATCTTCAAACATCCTGAACTCCCCCGTATTATTAACGTTCAATATCCTTCCCCGTGAAAATCAACTATTGAAGAATTCCCAAAACCAATATTCTATAAGAACTATGAAACTTCCTTGATAAACATTGGCAGTTATTTAACTTTTTGGCGGTGTTCAAAACTTGGTACCTGCCGGAAGTAAACCCAACCGGGATACTGGCGCTTTTGCCTTCTTACAGCCACCTTCCCTGTCCTTCAGTGGGGCTGGAAGCACCTGGAGGCAGTAACGACCAGGGGACAATAAGCCTGACTCCCTGGTCGCTGGCGGGGTTGGCGGCAGGCCCAGGCAAATGCACGCAGTGCGGACGCTGCGTAAAGAACTGCCCTATGAGCCTGCCTGTTAGTGTTTATATTGAATTAAGATACCATTGATACATTTGGTTAATGATTAGATATATAGTTAGAATTCGGATTAAATGAAAATAAGTAACTTTAATTAAATCAGCCTTCAAGTCCGCCGCCACCAGTATCATTTGAGATATTCCCGCAGGGGCAGAACATATCAAACAGGTTGGTAAATCCCAGTTGGTTAGTAATTTTATTAATAACGCTAATAATATTCCGCTTACAACCATAAAAATTGAAAAAATTGTAGCGGGCACCATTAATTGTAGAAAGGTTTGAATAGTATCCGGCCTAAACTGCAAACCTATGACCAAACCTATACCCATCTGCGCTATGCGCAAGCTTAAACTTGGTATATTTGCCTTCCTATTGAGAATAATGTTTGCTGCTCCAACCCCAATTAAACCACCAATGATACCTCCAGCAGGAAAACCCAGTTTCATAAAAATAACACCCATAACCAAACCGCTGCCGACAATTATCATGGCTGCGGTTTTATGTTGCTTTTGTTCTTTCAGTTGTTTTTCCTCTGCGGCGGCCGTTTCATCTTTTGCTTCGCCTTGCAACCTTAGTGCGATAGCCGGGATTAAAACAACTACCATAACCAAGCGCAAAAATTGTAGTAGGCTAACAATTGCCACATCCGCGCCATATGTAATTGAAATAATACTCATTTCAGCAATTCCACCGGGGGTTGCTCCAAACAAAATTGTAGATAGGTCAAGGTCCGTCAATCGTAGTAATACGAATGCCGCAATTAAAGCCGACCCAATAGTCCAAACTACTACCACCGCAGTAGGTACAGCCATACCGCTTCTTAAGAAATCAAGCTTCTCCCTGTCGATTCTAATTCCCACAAATATGCCGAGAATTATTTGTAAAAGGCCTGTAACCACAGGCGGAATGGGCGGCATGCCAATTCCCAATATTCTTGCTGTTCCCACAAACATCATTGGTCCTAGCAGAGCTGACGCCGGTAGTTTCAAGGTTTGCATTAACTTCCAGCCAGCAATTGTTAGCACTATTGATATAACATATCCCATAATAGGTTCCTTTCCAGGTATCTCTACTAATGAGCTTGAATTATAAGTACCTTGACCTGCTCCTCTTGTCTCTCACCATACAGTATCTCTACTAATGAGCTTGAATTATAAGTTGTCATCCTTAATAAAGTGCTAAAGGAACGAGTTTAAAAAAACTTTGAGTTTTCTAAGTTTTCTTCGGACGCCATGTTTATTGACAAAGCTTCGCATCCAGGTGCTTCTTAATTTTCAAAAGAAAACCTTCTGTGTCAACTATGTCCTTGTCGGGGTATTGAGAAATTTGTGCCAAATCTTTGGTCATGACCCCATTTTCTATGGTTTCAATAGCTGCTGCCTCCAGCTTCTCTGAAAAATCCACCAGTTCATTAATACCGTCAATTTCACCGCGCTTTCTTAAAGCCCCGCTCCAAGCAAACAGGGTGGCAATAGAGTTTGTAGATGTTTCTTCACCCTTAAGGTACTTGTAATAGTGCCTTGTCACCGTACCATGCGCAGCCTCAAATTCATAGCAACCATCCGGGGATACCAAAACTGATGTCATCATTGCCAAACTGCCAAAAGCAGAAGCAACCAAATCAGACATTACGTCTCCGTCATAGTTTTTACATGCCCAAATCATACCGCCTTCAGAACGGACAACACGGGCCACAGCATCGTCAATCAAGGTGTAAAAGTATTCAATGTTGGCTACCTCAAATTTTTTCTTGTACTCTCTGGCAAATATTTCCTCAAAAATATCCTTGAAGGTATGGTCGTATTTTTTGGAAACAGTATCTTTTGTAGCAAACCACAAATCCTGCTTTGTATCTAATGCATAATTAAAACAAGCCCGCGCAAAGCTTGTAATTGACTGGTCCAGATTATGCATCCCCAGCAGTATACCCCTATCTTCAAAATCATGAATAGTTTTTCGCACTTCTTCCCCGTCTTCTCCGGTAAAAACCAGCTCTGCCTTGCCGGGTCCTTCCACCCGGTATTCAACAGCCTTATATATATCCCCGTAGGCATGCCTTGCAATGGTAATGGGTTTTTGCCACGTACGTACGAAAGGTTTAATGCTGCCAACAAGGATGGGTGAACGGAAAACAGTCCCGTCAAGTATAGCCCGGAGGGTACCGTTGGGACTTTTCCACAGCTGCTTTAGATTATATTCTTTCATCCTTTGTACATTGGGAGTAATGGTCGCACATTTTACTGCCACACCAAGCTTCTTTACAGCCAAAGCAGCGTCAATAGTAACTTGATCGTTGGTTTCATCCCTTTTTTTCAATCCCAGGTCATGGTACTCTGTTTTCAAATCAATATAGGGTAGCAGGAGCAGTTCCTTAACCAATTTCCAGATAATTCTTGTCATTTCGTCCCCATCTATCTCTACCAATGGGACTGTCATCTTGATTTTTTCCAAAGCATCTTTCTCCTTTCCATCCAATATTTAATCCATGGCGGGACGTTACAGGTCGCTGTTTCTTACATAATGCTTAAGCATAGATAAAACCTTCCATAATCCGCTCCTCCCCTCATCTCAACACAGCATATCCTTTAGCTCATTGTCATGATACTCCGAGAGTATTTTCCTTGTTCTGCTTTCTATGCTTGGTTTCACGGCTGATGGAATATACCAGAGAAAGCACTGCAAGAATTATCAGCACAAGGCTAATTGGTTTTTGCAAAAATATCATGGGATCACCCCGGGAAATAGATAAGGCCCTTCTAAAAGACTGTTCTGTGCTGGAACCTAGAATCAACGATAATACCAATGGCGGTATGGGAATATCCAATTTGGACATAACATAGCCGGCAAATCCAAACAGGGACAGCAGGAGAAAATCAAAGGCACTGTAATTCAACAGGTAGGTACCTAAAAAACCAAGCCCTAGAATCATCGGCAGCAGAATACGTCTTGGTACATTAAGAATTTTTACCAGGGGTACTACCAGCGGCAAATTGATTACTATCATAAATATATTGCCAACTATAATGGAAGCAATAACACCCCAGGCAATCTCAGGGTGTTGTTGAAACAGAATGGGACCGGGCCTCACCCCCAGCATAATAAGCGCTCCCAGCATGACAGCCGTAGTTCCGGAACCGGGGATACCCATGGTTAACAACGGGATTAATGCTCCTGACGCGGCAGCATTATTGGCTGCTTCAGGTGCCGCCACTCCCTCAATAGCGCCTTTCCCAAATTTTTGCGGGTCCTTATTAATTTGCTGCTCCAAGGCATAAGACATCATGGAAGCGATTGAGGCACCCATCCCGGGCAGCACACCTACAACAAAACCCAGCGGAGAACTTCTAAGCATGGGCATCAAGCATTTTTTCAATTCTTTACGAGATATCATAACTTTGCCGATATCGCTGGATTTAACCTTGGTTTCGCTGCCAAGAGAAGAGTAATTTTTAAAGACCTCTCCCACAGCATAAAGGCCAATCATGGCCACCAAAAAATCTATACCGTCCTGCAACGCCGTAATTCCAAGCGTAAACCTTATCAATCCGGTCTGCGGGTCAATGCCAATGGTGCTCAGCATAAATCCAACCGCCAATGAAAAAAAACCTTTAACCAAGTTGCCCTGAGAGAGTGTCACTGTGGTCGTCAAAGCAAAAAACACCAGGGCGAACATTTCTGCAGGACCAAACTTAAGGGCAAAATTTGCCACCGGCAAGGTTAAGAACACCAGGAAAATTACACTAATGGTACCGCCTACAAAAGAAGCAATGGCACTTATGGCCAGCGCTTTTCCTGCTTCTCCGTTTTTAGTCATGGGGTAACCGTCAAAACAGGTGGCAATGGCGGAAGCATCTCCAGGTGTATTGATCATGATTGAAGCGCGGGACCCGCCAAACATGGCACCATAATAAATTGCGGCCATGGTAATCAAAGCTGTAGTGGGGTTCATCCCATATGTTAAAGGAATTAAGACAGCAACACCTGTAGCTGGACCTAAACCGGGAAGCATACCAATGATACTTCCTGAAAGCCCCCCGATAAAAATCCATAGAATATTTGTGGGAGTAAGAATCTCATTAAAGCCGATCATCAGGTAATGCAAAAAATCCAATGAAAAGCCCCCTTTCTAAAATGATAGTAAACCCCGCGGCAGGCTTAATTGTAGTATTAAATAAAAAACAACATATGTTGTTACGGAAAAACCTATCGAAATTAATACGCTCTCCAGCTTTCGAGACAGCTGGTTTACCAAAAGCATTATCCCCAGCATAAAGATAAATGTTGATATTAGGTAGCCCAGCGGCTCTAATATGAGACCATAAATTATGCCCAGAATAATGGTAACTGCAATTTTTATATATAACTCCTTGTTTGCTGTAATATTGAACTTAATTACTTCTTTTTTAATGTTTTTGTTCAATCGTAACTCTTTCACAATAAGCAGTACACCACAAAAAATGGCAATAGTTCCCACTACATACGGAAATAATTTGGGCCCAATTGGGTCTGCAATTGCCGGGTCGGGTAATCCGACAGTCATAATCAAATAAAAAAATCCAAAGATAATAGAGAGTATCCCGCTCAACATATTTTTTGTCACCTGAATTCCCCCTATAATTATTAGCCAGCTTAATAAGGGGTCCACGGCATCACAACTACAGCTACGATGCCGTGGACATTTTTTCACTCTGCCCCCGGTTATTTAATTAATCCTACTTTAGTAAGCAAATCCTTAATCTCAGCATTTTGTTCGGCCAGGAAGTTCTTATATTCTTCTGCGTTCATGTAGAACGGGTCCTGCCCCAATTTTGCCAGGTTATCCTTCCAGGACTGCTTTTCTACCATTTGGGTTACTGCATTTTTCCAGTATTTAACTTGTTCGTCTGACATTCCCTTGGGACCCATTACTCCGCGCCAGTGAGCAAATACCAAATCTATGCCCTGTTCTTTCCAAGTTGGAACATTCGGCAGAAAGTCCAGCCTTTTATCGGAAGAAATTCCTACGATACGCATTTTGCCGGCTTTATGCTGCTCTAAAACCTCCCCAAGGCCGATAGTCAGAGCATCCACATGCCCGCCCAGCAGGGCGGGTATCTGCTCGCCGCCGGCGCCGGGATAAACTACAAAGTTCAGCTTGCCGGGATCAATTCCATAGGCTTTTGCCAGCATCAAGAATTGAATGTGATCATCATTTCCCAACGAAGGTCCCACACCAATTGTTATGTCCCCGGGATTGGCTTTAATTGCGTCAAACAAATCCTTGCCGGTCTTATAGGGAGAATTATCAGCTACTACTACCACTTCCCATTCGGCCTCCAAGTTGGCAATAGGCGTGAAATCTTCAAAAGATAACTCGCTTCTGCCCAGCAAATTGTTTAATAAGATCAGGCTGGAGTTAACGGCCAAATAATGTCCATTGCCCTTATGGGTGTTTAGGTAGGTCCATCCGGTAGCGCCGCCGCCGCCGGGTTTATTGGTTACAATTATGGGCTGGTCAACAATATTGTCCTTGGAGAGCGTTGTTTTCATCATACGTGCCAGCATGTCCCAGCCGCCGCCGGGGCCGGCCGGAGCAATGATTTCAATTGTAGAGTCAGGTTCCCATGCTTCTTCCGCCGCCGGCTTAGCCGGTTCTTGAGACTTCTCTGCAATTTGGTCGGTCTCTTTTTGTCCCTTTTCTGCATTTTGGGGTGCGCCGCATCCCACAACCAGCAGCGCTGCCAGCGCTATAATCAATACCAGAAACAAGACCTTTCTTGCTTTTGACATATGGAAAGCCTCCTTTTTCATTTTTGATTCATTTTGTACTGTTCTTTCAGCTTTTGAAAGCTTTTAAGACTGGTCAGTTCATTTCTCACCTCCATTCCTATCATCTGTCCAGCCAATTGCGCTGTTGGTCCACTGGTCTTTAGCCCTTCAAGCAGGCCCTGCAGCCGTTTCCTCAGAGCAGTGGATTTTTTCACTTCTCCACCTCCGGGTTTGCAGTACTATTCTTTTTCACATATGCCAGCATGCCGCCGGCAAGTAAAATCTCCAACTGCCTATCAGATAAAGCATGTTTTACGGGATACCACCTGTTCCTGGTTATGTTCTCCACTTTCAGCACATTGTCACGTAAGCATTCCCTTACCTTTTCCGTCCTCAACTTGTCACCGGTTTGGATGTCGTCGTAATCCTCTTTATTGATAAACATCAAAGGTATCAGACCAAAGTTAACCAAATTCTGCATGTGTATTCTGGCAAAAGATTTTGCCAGCACCGCTTTTATCCCGAGATACTTCGGGGCTAAAGCCGCATGCTCGCGGCTGGAGCCCTGCCCGTAATTTTCTCCTCCTACGATGAAACCGCCGCCGAGATCCTGTGCCTTCTTTGCAAACGCCGGATCTATCTTCTCGAAAGCATGTTGGGATATTGCCGGGATATTGGACCGAAGGGGTAGTATCTTCGCCCCGGCCGGCATGATATCATCAGTGGTAATGTTATCCTCCAGCTTAAGCAGCACCTCACCTTCAATCTCCTCTTTCACAGGATAAAACTCTGGCAAGGGTTTAATATTCGGTCCCATAATTAGCTTTTCATCCTCTTTGCCTTTGATTGGAGAAATAATCATTCCGTCATCAACAGGGAAAACCTCCGGAACATCAACGACAATCGGCTCTCCCAAGTTACGGGGGTCAGTGATTTTCCCGGTAAGTGCTGCGGCAGCGGCCGTCTCGCAGCCTACCAGGTATATTTGAGCGTCATCGGTAGCACTTCGTCCTTTAAAGTTGCGATTTGAAGTTCGTAAAGATATTCCCTCTGATGGCGGCGCCTGTCCTACACCCACACAGGGACCGCAGGCACATTCCAATATCCTGGCACCGGCATCAATCATGTCCTTCAGCGCCCCGTTGGCGGCCAGGCAACTGAAAACTTGCCGGGACCCGGGGGCGACAACCAAACTAACCTGCGAGTGAACTTTTTTACCCTTTAATATCTTCGCAACCCGCATCAGATCGGCAAAAGAAGAATTGGTACAGCTGCCGATAAATACTTGGTCCACTTTTTGTCCGGTAACTTCGGAAATTTTAACGACGTTATCCGGCATATGGGGCTGTGCAATTAACGGTTCCAGCTCCGCACAGTTTATCTCAAGTACTTCATCGTAAACTGCATCTTCATCAGGTTGAAGCGGCCTAAAGGCATCCTCCCTTTTCTGAGAAATCAAAAACTGCCGTGTTACTTCATCGGCTGGGAAAATAGAGGACGTCGCCCCCAATTCCGCACCCATATTGGTGATAGTAGCTCGCTGCGGAACACTTAAGTATGCCAGCGCCTCACCGGTATATTCCATGACCTTCCCTACGCCGCCCTTAACGCTTAAACGACGCAGCACTTCCAGAATAATATCTTTGGCGGATACCCATGGAGCCGGTTTCCCGTGCAGCCTTACATTAACCACTTCGGGCATCTGAAAATAAAATGGGTAACCGGCCATGGCTGCTGCCACGTCCAATCCCCCGGCACCTATGGCAAGCATCCCCATCCCGCCGCAGGTAGGAGTATGGCTGTCCGAGCCCAGCAGGGTTTTCCCGGGTACTGAAAACCTTTCCAAGTGCACCTGATGGCAAATCCCGTTTCCTGCCCGGGAATAGTGAACGCCAAATTTAGCAGCTGCGCTTTGAAGAAATTTGTGGTCGTCTGCATTTTCAAAACCGGTTTGTAAAGTATTGTGGTCAACATAACTGACTGATAACTCTGTTTTAATTGAAGAAATATTCATGACAGCAAGTTCCAGGTAAGCCAGGGTTCCTGTTGCATCCTGTGTCAAAGTCTGATCAATCTTTAGGGCAATCTCCTTTCCCGGAGTCATATCACCCTCAATAATATGTTCTTCAATTATTTTCTGGGTAATGTTTTTACTCATATTATCCACTCCTCATAAAACCAAAAAGTTACCGAGATAATGAGAAACAAACTAAATCGGGTAATATAAGCTTCTGTTCTAATTCTAAAGAGCTTGTAGATGCAGT
>CAZGXM010000070.1:0-11581 GCA_964529795.1 uncultured Thermoanaerobacteraceae bacterium | reverse complement strand
TATTTCCGAACTGAAAACAGAGTTAATACCCGTTCCCAATCAGGAAGATTTTGCTCCAGCTTACAAAGTCCTTGGGGACAATAATCCTCATTTTTCATTTTTTGCAGAGTGTTTAAGCCTGAATGACCCCAATATGCTAACAGCAAATATTGATCATATAAATGAAACATATGGTGATTACATTATTGAAAAACTGTTTCCTGAAATTCAATGCCCTGTTTTAATTTTTCAAGCTAACCCAAATCTAGGGGGACTTATGAGGGATGAAGATGTCAAAAAAGCATTGACTTTACTGCAAAAGGCTCACCATGTCAAATTGAACAATGCTGGACATTTCTTTTATCTAGAAGATAAGGAATCTGTAATAAATGTTATCGTTCCGTTTATGGAATCTTTGTCATAGCAAAATTCATAACGAGAAATCCAAGGTGATGGTTGCACCTTGGATTTTGCTTATTTATTGTGCTAATTTAACCAGCGATTCTGCGTCGCATTGAATGCAAATAACAACATTACTGCTTTTTATATTTCTGCTAATGGAGTACTTGTCGGGTACAAACATATAGATTTTAACGCAGGAATGTTGCATCGGCATTTGTATCTATGTGTTAAAAGGGGATGATGTTCTGTTTCGGTCTCAAGACGGATTTTTTAAAAAATTTGTTTTATCGTTTGGAACCTTTTCCCTTTCAAGATTATCTTTTTAATAGAGGACCGGTCCGGGAGGTTGACAATTTGCATGAACAGGACTTTTTAAAATTGTTGCACTACAAGGTCATAATTAGAAACTGTGCAGGATTAACAGAGTTAAATCGCTAAGTTTAAAGGGGGTGATAGGAAACCAAGCCTGTAGTGAAAGAGGTTAAGATGAATGCATGATTTTACACATTTGTACCAAGAATTAAAACCGGTTGTTTTCCGATATCTCTATTATCTCTGTGGGGATGTTCAATTGGCAGAGGATTTAACCCAAGAAACTTTCTACCAGGCCTATCTTTCACTCAAACGCTTTCAAGGTAAAAGTACCATTTCCACATGGATTGTAGCCATCGCCAGAAATGTATATCTTAAGAAATACCGTGACGAAAAGAAATATGCAACAGAAGAACTGGATTGGGATAACCAAGTTGCCCCAACCAGTGAATTACCAGAGACGGCTGTAGTTCGAAAAGAATTCAACAAAAACATACAAAACATTTTATTATTGCTGCCGGAAAATTACCGTTCCGTAATCATCTGGCGTGAGATTGAAGGAAGAAGTTTTGAGGAAATTGGCACCATCATGAACAAGTCTCCAGCTACTGTTAGAGTCATTTTATTCCGGGCTAAGAAACGGTTTCGAGAACTTTACACCAAAAAATATGGAGAGTAATCTGTCCTGAACAGGACAGATTTTTGTTTTTTGGTGTAACAGAAGTTCTGTTTTTGGTACTAACTTTATAAGTAACACATGGGAGTGAAAGTAGCTTATGGAAAGAAGCAACGAGAATCACGCCATCATTCAGGATTTACTACCCATTTATGCTGATGGGGAACTCAGTCCTGCCAGTACAGAATTGGTTGAAGAACACTTAAACAAATGCGAAAGCTGCCGTAAGGAATTGGCGGCTTATAACAAGCCTTTATTAGCAGAAGAGGAACTGGCTTTGGAGGCAATAAGTCGGAAAGCCAGACCATATTTTTGGCCTCGCCTGCGGCGTTTTGCTTGGGTTGGAGTTTTAGTTGTGATACTTGGGTCAGGTGGTCTTTCCTGGGCTAGTTATCACGCAGGCAGAAATATAGCATTTTCAGATCCCCATTACCGGCGTGCAGTAAAAGAAGAACTGTTTACACCCGTGCATCAAACCCAAAAAATCGGACCCTATGAAATAACCGTTGAACGGATCTTAGTTGACGCAGCCCAGACTGTAGTATTCTATCATACCGAACCTGCCGTTGCAGGTGGAGAACGCCTGGAGCTTACCGTGAAGGATCAGGAGGATAGGACCTATGAACCCCATTCAGGATTTAGCTACGGTGGTAAAGATCATATCACAGAACTTGATCCTGTAGATTCCAGGGCGACAACACTTACTTTAGAATTTAAAGTGGTGGATACCCCTGCAAGCGGAAGCTTTTCGGTGGCTGTACAACCCCAGGCAGTCCAGGCCAGTACAAGTGAGTGGTGGCCGGGAGTAACCAGAAAATTTGGACCTGTGAGGGTGGACCTGGAACATATAGTACTCGGGATAACCAAAAGCCAGGTTGAATTGAGGGCAATTTGGCCTTTGGACCAGGACATTCGAGGCATAGGAATTGGCAAACTTCCTCCTGTGGGACCAAAAGTAGGAGAGGACGGGAAGGTCCGTAGTGCTTCCAGTTCCTTTTACAATGTACCTCCGGGGATACCCATGTCGCCGGAATATGCTCAACTCTTTGATGTCGATAACCGACGCCAACTGGAACTTGAGACTACGGGGCTACTTACAGATTCCACAAACGGCGGAACAAGGATAGTTTTTGATTTTGAACCTTTGGCTGAAGCTACTAACAATGTACAGTTCCTGCTTCCCAGATTATATCTTTACCGCTATGTTATCCCTGAACAGCAGATTGAAGTAATGGTGCAAGCCGGTGAAGAAAAGACATTAAACAAAACTCTAATTGCCGAAGGAAAAGAAATTAAGCTTGTCAGTGTTAAGGGTGAAGAAAGATTCTTTGAACTGGATTATCGTATTCCTGATGAAGGAGAAGGTGTATTTCCCCGTTACCTGCCGGAATGGGTATTGGTAACAAACGACGGCTTCGAAACAAGAAGCAGGAGAATATCTGTTGATTCAGATGGAGGTAGGATCAGGTTCTACCCGGATGCAAAGGGTCCCTGGACCCTCCGGTTAAAGAGTGTGGGTGAAATGGTCAGTGGCAATGGGGAGTTTTCCTTATCTGTGCCAAGTGTCAATTATTGAGGTGAAAAAGTTGGAAGTAAATTGCCTTCCTGATAAACTTTATACTTTGTGCTATCGTTTAACAGGGAATAGTCAATTGACTGAGGAACTGTGCTTTAGGACTGTGAGGGAATTAAAAAAGGAAGATTCGTTTACAGATGTTGTTCAAACAGTTGCTCGGTTATTTCTCAAGTATAGCGCGGATGGTCCGGAAAAGCCACTTGCTGATGACCCGTTTGCGGAGGTACAACAAGCGTTAAATCGCTTAAAAGTAGAAGAAAGAACAGTTGTGGTACTCCACGATGTTTATGGGTTGTCTTATGCAAAAATAGCGGATATTTTAGGGAAGCAAGAGGTTCGTCCCTTGTGCAGTCAGGGCCGGTTAAAGCTAAGCAGATATCTGAAAGACAGGGGAGAGGTAGGATGAAGGAATGGTGGCTATATATCTTATTAGCGATAGTAACTCTCGGTATTGTTTCCTTTACTCCCTATTTGTCCATGTCGGAGCAGCATAATCTAAAAGAAACGGATTTTGACCCATGGCATAGTATAGCTTGATTCTAGGGGGTGTATGTATGTCCTGGTTTATAATGGCCTTGGCTTATTGGTCTAGCATTAACGATTTTCGGTCGACTTTATGAGGATATCTTTTTACAAAAGGGTCTCATGGATAATGGAATTTGCACGGGTAGCCGTCTAATAGAATGGGACAGAGTACAATCATACAAATGGGTTAATCCTAAAAAAAAAGAAAGACTACACCTTTTTAAAAATTGGCTATTCAAAGTTTTATTCCTATCATATAGCTTATTTGAGTGTTCTCGATGATCAAAAGAAAGAGGCAGATGAATTGTTTAAGAACTTGGTAATATATACTGCTTGATACCATGAAAGGATGTTGGCTTACTTGAAACTAGAATTGATCACCCCGGAATCAGAACCCTCGCGCCGGCTGCGCAAGTGGCGACTAATCCAGTTTCCTCAGTTGACCATGCCGTTGATTGCGGCCTTAACCCCGGAAGACGTGGAGATTCACCACACCGATGAAATTGTGGAATCGGTGAATTTCGAGCGGGAGGTCGATCTGGTAGCCATCACCTGTAATACGCCGGCTGCCAATCATGTTTACCGGCTGGCGGACGAGTTCCGCCGGCGGGGCCGAAAGGTAGTTCTGGGCGGTCCTCACGTCACTGCACTGCCAGAAGAAGCCCTCACCCACGCCGATGCGGTGGTAATCGGCGAGGCTGAAACCGTCTGGGCAAAAGTAATCGAGGACTTCCGGCGGGGTACCTGGCAGCGGATATACAGGGGGAAGCCGGCCGACCTTGCAGGGATACCCCGTGCGAGGAGGGACCTCATCGTGGGAAGGGGCTACGGTCGCGGGGTTATCATTGCCACCCGGGGCTGTCCCAACCGCTGTGATTATTGTTCTGTAGGCAATATGTACGGTAGCGGCCAGCGGCGGCGACCCGTGCAGGAGGTGGCCCGGGAGGTGGCGACGATTCCCGGCAAGGCGGTAATCTTTTGGGACGATCACTTGACCGCCAATCGCCGTTACGCCCTGAAACTCTTCAAAGCCATTGCCCCCTATCGCAAATGGTGGACCACCCAGACCACCATTCAGGTGGCCTTTGACCATGAACTGCTGGCGGCTGCTGCTGAAAGCGGCTGCAAGGCCTTCTTCATCGGCCTGGAGTCCATTTCTCAGGAGAGCCTAAATTCCCAGGGTAAGGGGTTTAACAAGGTGGCCCTGTACGAGCAGGCAGTGAAGAACTTGCACCGCTATGGAATCGCCATTCAGGCCGGCACCATGTTTGGGCTGGATGGAGACGACCCGGGTATTTTCGAACGCACCTTGAGGTATTACCGGGAAATCGGTATCGACAGTGCAACAATCAGCATTGTCGTTCCCATGCCGGGAACTCCTTTCTTCAACTGTTTGCAGGGTGAAGGAAGGCTTTTGACTACCAACTGGGATAAATATAATGGAAAAGTGGACGCGGTCTTCCAGCCCAAGCAGATGACCCCCCGGGAATTGGAGCAGGGTGTGGCTTGGTTTGCCAAACAGTTTTATTCCCTTCCGTCTGTCTTTGATCGTCTATTTCTTAAATCTCGTGTAGGGCTTTGGTGGAATGTACCTCGCAACCTGGGTTACCGGTTAGCACTATTCTGGAGGGATGGGGCGGATTTTGACGATTTAACTACTGGTTCCAGCCAACTTAACTTTGGGGAATCAATTCACTGGGAAAACACCGGCAATCTTTAGTTTTTGTATTCGGTCAACGTGTGCCCAGGGTAGTAACTACTGTCGCCGACCCAGAGGCTTTCATCCAGGCCCTGGGACAGGTAGAGGGCATTACGGTGTCCCGCAACGGAGTGGGTGCAATTCCTTTAACCATTCAAGATAAATGCGCAGTTCCTACCGGAGAAATACTGCTCTCCTTAGAACATCTAACCAAGCACTTTGGAAGGCTCAAGGCTGTACAAGCGCTGTCTTTTGTTGGCCGCAGCGGAGAAATTTACGGCTTTTTGGGAACCAACGGCGCTGGTAAAACCACCACGCTCAAAATGATTACCGGACTGTTGCTCCTGGAAGAAGTTTTCTTAACCCTGACTTCAAAGGGGATGTCAAAATGAGCTTTGCAAACCAACTGGCACTTCTAACTACAATATCAATACGTAAGTCCCAGCGAGGCCTCTGGCATTTCCCCCGGCGAAAGCTCTTCTTAGGGCATCTATTGGCAGATCTGGCTATTTTTCTGGGAGTGTTTTATTACTTTTACCATAGTTCCATCAGGGTCGAACTAATTCTGTTGCAGCTTGCCTTTATTGCCCTGGCCGTGGGCTATCTGGGAGGGCGCTCTGCACTTTTTACCGGAACTGAAGTCCCCTTGCTCTTAACAATGCCTGTAAGGGAAATAGCTATCTTCTTCTCCCGTTGGTTCGAACAATTGATAACTGCCGGACGATTTCTTGTCATTTTTGGGATTCCGGCAACACTGGCTTCTTTTGATTCCTGGACTGTTTTAAGCTTCATAAAGGCCCTATTTGTCCAGGTAGTGATCATATTATTGGGAACTTGGCTGGGTATGGTACTACTAGTGTCTGTCATGCGGTTTTTCCGGGGATACCGCCGCATTTTGGGCCTTTTGTTGCTGGGCTTGGTCGTACTTCTAGCTACTTACGGGATTAGACTGTTTGACTTCTTTTCCCGACTCGCTTCAGCGCTGGACTATGTCTTAACAGGGTCGCACTCCTTAGCCTTGTTAACCCTACTTACTATTATCATCCTGGTAATAACGTTACCCCTGCTGCGGGTTTGCTATCCGGCTGCTTATTACCTAAACCTGGGTATACCACGGGGAAGGTCTAACAGCTTTTTGGTATGGTTGGTAAAAGTTGTGCTAGGCAGCAAGATCCCCGGATCTTGGGGAGCAATTGTGGAAAAAGAGCTTTTGGTTTTCTTCCGCCAGCCTTTCACCTATTTGCGTCTGGCTTTTTGGGGTTTGCTTACTGTAGCAATATTGCTCTTGAGGTTATTTTTTGCTTATTTCCGGAACAAAATGGGCTTTGCTGGTTTCAGCCTCATCCACTAATTTTGAGGATGGTATTTAAAACCGGGGTACAATGAACATTTTTGGAACCTTAGACCAGTTTGCTGCGTCTTGAATAGAGAGGTTTTAGAGAATTACCGGGCGTGGGAGTAGCTATTGGTAAAGCTGGGATATTTACTGACCTTATGGGGGTAAGTTTTGTAAAGACCGTAGGGGGGATTATCTTAATTGACGCATTGATTGTGGGTGCTTCCATGACCAGATCAGGGATAGCAGATAAGAAAAACGGGGGGTAGACGCTCTGACTAGCGGATATCCCCCATTGATTCTGTTACAGATATTGGGTTTGCAGCTTAACTACCTTCACTTGATTGATGCGGCAATCCGGAGCATTTCATCCATGGATAGTTCGCCGCTGCTATCCCGTAACGTATAAACTATATCCTTGTCTATCCACTTGAGCATGTGCCCAGCTTTTACCGTAGGCTCAGTATTGCCGGCGCTTATAGAGGCTATGGGATACTCAGACCAATACGCAGCTTTATTTCCTACCTTAACTTCTTTTACGGCGTCACCACCCTGGAGGAAACCAGACTCATCAGTAATCATTAGGTCTAGTAGGTCTAGTCCAGAAGCCTCCCCAGGAACCCGATAAAGAACGTTCACAAAGCCCTTGCCGGTTGTCTCCCATTTATCGGCAGCGATGAACTCCAGCTTATATCTTTCTGGTAAATAAGTGGGTAGATGCACCGGGAAGCCCACTTTTGCTTCTGCTTCAGCGGCTGTGGCGTACTGGGGAGTCGAGGTTCCTTCTCTTACTCCTATTTCACCTGGCTCTCCCTTTAACTGGTACTTTCCTGGAGTTTCAGCAGGGTCTAGCTTGCCTGCCCCAAAAACGAATCCTCCGCTAGTTTCGAGCATGCTTTCGCCTGGACCTAGCTTCACTACGGAGTAACCGTCTGCCGTTCTTACCACTTTAAAGACAATCGAGGCAAACGTCTCCTTGGCCCAAGCTTGGGCTTGCGGTGAAAAGCCGAAAGTGAGGCCTCCCACAAGGAGTACACCGCAAAGTGCTCCGGCCAGGGCCTTTTTCCAAGTCGGTTGCCAAGGGAAGAAATAATGCATCAAGTTTCTAGCCAACATCATAAATCTACCTTTCTTTTTCTCTATTGAAACTTGGACCTTAACACGCTCCCACATATCTGACGTGGGTTTGATTTCTTCAGCTTTGCTGATCAAAGCTGCTCGTAGCCACTGGTCAAACTGCATTGGTTTCACACTCCTTTATTTGTTGCTTCGCGTTTTTTTCATCACGACATTCTTTTTCAGTGAGGGAAAGGGTGTAGTCGTTTCGCTGAAGCTCGACTGCCAATCGTTTTCTGGCATTATGCAGACGCGATTTAACCGTACCCTCCCGACAGCCAAGTACCCGTGCTATTTCCTTAACCGAAAGTTCATTGAAGTAATACAGTATAGTCGTGGTTCGCAAAGGTACGCTGAGCCTACTGAGCGCCTCATGTAATAGTTCCTGCTTCTGTTTGGTTTCCATTGCGCTAGAGACATTATCGTCACTCAGCAGAGTTCTTTGATCCTGGTCACTGAGGGATTCTAGAGAAAGTACCCCTTTTTCCTTTGATGCATGACGCCAACTCAATCTGGACAGAATGCGGTAAAACCAAGCTGGAAATGTTTTTGGGTCTCGCAAACTTTGAATTTGACGATAGCACTGAACAAATGCTTCCTGAGCAATGTCTTCGGCAATATCCCTGCGGCCCGTTATCAAATAGGCTGTACGAATTGCCTTGGCAGTATAGTGCTCCACTAAAATCTCAAAGGCGTCAAGGTCGCCTTGCTGGCACCGTTTTATTAAGCTAATTTCATCCAAATCCACCTCTCCTTTCGACTTGGGAGCCCCCTCTCTTATAAAAGAGACAGCGACAGCTAAAAAGGTTCACCCGGCTGGCACAAAGTTTTCTGGAAACATTACATTTTCTTAGCTGAACGACGCGCGACGGGAGCTAACTTGGGGAGAAGAAAAGCAATCAGTAACGTCAGAACAGACACTCCCACCAGCACCCAGGCCACGTCTGCCATGGCACTCACCATCCCGTGCGCGCGAGCAAATTGTTGCATTTCCGTAATTTCCGGTCCAAGAGCCTTGATCTTTGCGACAAGGTCAGGAGCCATCTCCCCGGTGATTCCCCGGCCGCGGGCCAGTGCCTCCAGGAGGTTATTCGGGATGCCGGCTTCCGCAGCCTTCATCAGGAACGCCTCTTTGGCCCGAACAACCACCCGGTTCCCGAAAAGCGTGGCAGACACCGCAATGCCAAACGGCCCCCCGAGGTTGCGGAACATGTTAAAGACCCCAGACACGGCCCCCATTTTCCGGGGTTCCACCATACCGATCACGGAGCGGCTGAGAGGGGGAAGAGTAATTCCGAGTCGGCCTGGATTAACGAGGTTACCCAGGCCAGGTCGGTTTGCAGCCGGGCCACGGCATAGTCCAGTAGTGCCTTCCGGTAATGGTTCGTTCGTTGGCCAACCCGTTTTTTCTCGGCCAGCAAGGCGTCCAACTTCTCCTGGAGCCTGGACTTGTGCGTATCCAGGATTTGAAGCCGCTGTGACCTGCTAAGAAGGTGGAAAAAGGCCACCTTTACATGGAAATCATTCCGCCCTGCAAGTTCGGGGGAGGGGTCACTGGTAGTAAGTAGCTCCACCAGCCGCTTTTCGCCTGCGGAAGTGATCTGGTAGACAATGCGGTCCGGCCCCTTTTCCTGAGTTTCAGTGATACTGGAAAGGTGATCCCTTTCTTCCAGCTTTTTCAGCATCGGGTAGAGGGAGCCCCAGCTCACGCTCCAAAAGTGCCCGACTACTTTCTCCAGGGCTTGGCGCAGTTCGTATCCGTGCATGGGCCTGTCTTTAAGAAGCCCCAGAATTGGCAACTCTACTGTCAATACAATCAACCCCTATCAACTTGATATATATAATCTACAGGTATTATATTAACTCGATATATGTTTTGCAAGGAGTATGTGGCGCGGTGATACCATCTTTATCGGGATTTACCTTTGAAACCGATGGGTGTGGGTTGGCGTAGCACCAGCCTGTTCCTTAAATGTTCTTGTTTAGACGCTAGCATTCAACCTGATCCAAACGGGATAAAGTTCAATTTTGAAGGATTGATCAGAAAAGCGGTGATGATGTGATAGCAGGGGTAGAGCTGCGGCGAGGCGATCAGGTAAGGATTTACTTCAGGGAGAAGAAAAAGCCCCCGCCTTCAACCAGACCATGGACTGGAGCATCAAGTATTTTTGTAAGAAATTCAGCATGGGGCAGCAGCGCTTTTACCGGTTGGCAGAGCAGTTGTGGCAGTTAAGCCTTTTGGGTGTGGAGAAGGTTACCACCGAAGGTGGGTAGCAAAACAACAAAACAAGTACATGGTGCACGATTACCCGGTCTACCAGGGACCGTTACAGCCCATGCGCCAGGTCCTTGTCTATCGAGGCCGGCAGGCCTGATTAAAATCCTTGGCCCCTGCACCCGGCGGGTAACGGAGAAACAAACCGGCGAGGAGGACTGGGCTGTAAGAATATAGTAATATGTCATTTAGTAATCTTTATAGAAACATGTTGTTAAGACTTGCTTCCGGGAATCAAGAAAATGGTAAACCGTAGTTTAAATCAAGGGTAACAATAAGAGGTGACAAAATCGTTAACCAAAGAGACTGGTTAACGGGTATCATGTTTAGGCAAACTTGGGATCCAGGCCCAGATCCTCTATCATTTCTTTATCGAGTTCCGGACTGCGACCGGCAGTGGTGAGATAATTACCGATCATAAGGGAATTGGCGGCCATTAACCCCATGGGTAAAAGCTGTCTGAAAGTCACTTCCTTGCCGCCGCAGAGTTTCAGGTCCTGGCGGGGAAGCAAAAAACGGAAAACGGCAACTGTTTTCAAGGCCTCCAAGGGAGGGACTGTACCCTTGTTTTCCAGAGGGGTACCTTTGATAGGATTTAAGAAATTCATGGGTACGGAATCAACTTCCAGATCCCTCAATGTCATTGCCAGCTCAATCCGCTGTTCCAGGGATTCCCCCAGGCCGAAGATACCGCCGCTGCAGGTCGAAAGTCCCGCCGCTTTAACGTTTCTAACAGTCTGTACATCCTCCTCGTAGTCGTGGGTAGTGCAGATTTGCGGGAAAAAACTCCTTGCCGTCTCCAGATTATGGTGGTAGCTTTGCAGTCCTGCCTCCTTAAGTTCCCTGGCCTGGTCAGGAGTTAAGATTCCCAGGGAGGTGCAGGGGGCAATTTTATTTTTGCACTTTATCTCAGTTATTGCAGAGAGGATTGTCTTCCATTCCCTGGGGCTGTTGATCCTGGTCCCGCTGGTTACAATGCCGAAAAGATGTGCGCCCATTACGGCTGCTTCGTCAGCGCCAGCAAGGAGCTTTTTTGGCTCCAGAAGTGCATGGGATTGTACGTTTGTCTGGTGGTGCCCGGATTGAGCGCAGAAGGCGCAGTTTTCGGCACAACATCCTGCCTTGGCGTTGATTATGGCACAAAGCTTGATACTGTTCCCCTTGTATTTACGCCGGATGTGGGAGGCCGCGGCCAAAAGGTCAGGCACCCAATCATTCTCTAGCTTGATCAGTTCAACTGCTTCGTCTGCGGTAATTGGCCGTTCATTAAGAACTTTTTCCCTGCAGGAAGAAATTAGGGTTAAGGGTTTCAAAGTAGCATCTCCTTTCGTTAACCAAATGGCAACTAATGGTTAACGATTATTTATTAGATATATTTTCTAAAAATCCTGCACAGATTGAAAAATTTGATCGCGAAATCGGTAGGAAATAGTGAAGAGCTCAGCGCTGGAAATCCGCACGCCGGGTCCCATGAGGGTTTGAGCCACCAAGTGGGTGGCTCTTTCTACCGGGAGGGTACTCCCTTATGTTCAATAAGGAGGGACACAGTGGAGCGTCCTGGGCATGTTTTGGCTTAATAAGTGCTTGTCTAACGGTTTAAGCGAATATATTGATCCCGACTTATCCAAGGAGGTTCTTCTCCATTTCCGTTGATAAAAAATAGCTAAAAAAGAAGGACATTCGCA
>CAZGXM010000069.1:0-11642 GCA_964529795.1 uncultured Thermoanaerobacteraceae bacterium | reverse complement strand
ATAGGCTGCCGGAAAAACTTCCATAATGTACAGGGTTTCCCCGGGTATCAACATGGCGCCTTTACGAAACTTGTTGGTTAATTGGGCCTGATACGGGTCAACATTGGAAATAATCTCGGCAGAAACAACCCTGGGCTTTATCCGGTCGCTTTCCTGAAGCCGCAAATGTTTAAGCATTGTCTGACCCGCATTTAACACTGCCGACTGGTCTTCCGCATGGACCTCCATCATACCAAATTCTCTTTCCACCACCAACGAAGCGGGCTTAACCTGTGATGACTTCAGCACTATATCGGCAATTCGAAAAATTTCATTTCCTGGAGCGACCTCGATAAATAACTCCGACATTCCAGCTATCGGGATGTCGCCGTTTACGGTTGTCCCTACATAGGCTGCATATTGGGGTTGCATCCGGTCAATAAAAACGTAAGTTCGCAGTTCGAAATTTTTTTCCGCCATTTTCATCAACTCCTAGCAATTCTACTTAGTTCCAACAACTTAAAGCTATCCCCAGCGGCGTTACCATGAGGGGGTCAGTGGGAATAACCACCGGTATTCCCACTACCTCCTCAATTACCCTGTCAATCCCCTTGAAACAGGAAGCTCCTCCTACCAGAAAGACTTTTCCAACGATATGCTGTCGAACATGCGAAGCCACAACTGCACCCATTTTCTCCATCACGGGTTTTACTACGGGAAAGAGTTGCTGCTGTTTTTTTTCGTCCTGTTTCATTTTTTCCGCCTCTTCCATGGTTACCTTCAATGACCCGGCAATGACCATGGACATGTGGATACCGCCTGTAGGTTCATCACCGGAGTAAATCATGCGTCCCTGTTGAAAAACTCCCACTCCGGTACTGCCCCCGCCAATGTCCACTATAGCACCGTCTTTTACTTCTAGGACCGTATTTGCGGCACTGGGCTCATCCAGGAGATTAGTAACTTCCAGTTCAGCAGACTCCAAAACAAACTGAACAGCACGAGTTTCAGCAGTCGGAATTCCAGGAGGAAATGCAGCAGCAGCATATTGAAGTTTTTTTTGCAAGCCATCCTCCAACTGGGCTTTGAGTTCCTTTACAATCTGGACTGCCTGCCAAAAATCTGCCACTACACCGTCCCTGACTACTTTTGCATACCTGATTGCACCTGCGACAGGTCTTTTTTTGCCGTCAAGCACCACCAACACTATGGAAGTAGTACCTAAGTCAACTCCCACGGTCAGTCTGCCGGTGCTTTTTTTCAGGGGTCCCTCCTTGATAATCCGGTTCAGTTGGTTGATTTTTTCTGTCAGGTCAAAAGGGTAGTCCATCGCAGTCTGCATATTTTACACCTCTTCCGCCAGGGTACTCATTTCCTTAATCCCGTATGCTACTCTTTTAATATGCATGAGATGACGCGGGCTGATATTATCAGAAGTAATACTGCCTCCCCAGGTACCGGTACCCAACATAAAAGAAGGCTGGATCCCGGTAACGGATCCCATTGCTCCAAACAAACTGGGACAATTGACTACCAACCGGAACACTTTGGCCCCTGCTGCAAAACCTGCAGTCACTTCTTCTGCTTCAGTGTGAATTGAACAGGTATGCCCCAGACCACCGTATTCCAGAAGCTGGTTACAACGTTTCAATCCTTGCTGCCAGTTTTCCTCTGTATAAAAACCGATCACTGTGCTTAAAATTTCCGCGGATAAAGGCTCTTCCTTTCCCACACCGTCCAGCTCCGCCACCAGTAGACGGCAAGACATTGGCACGGAAAAACCGGCCAATTTTGCCAGTTTTTGCGGACTCTGCCCCACCACTTCCGGTGCAAAAGAACCGTCCGGGCGCAGTACTACGGAACCGAGTGCCTGCTTTTCCTTTTCACTTAAAAAGTACGCGCCCTGATTTCTTAGCTCCGTTTTCAGCCTCCTGGCAATGGGAGCGTCTGCGATAATTGACTGCTCCGATGCACACGGCGTACCGTTGTCAAAGGTCTTGCTTAAAATGATTTTTCTTACCACCCCGGCAATATCCTTACAACTGCGGTCAACATATACCGGAACATTTCCCGGTCCCGCCGTGATTGCCGGTTTTCCCGAATGATATACAGCCTGGACCATGGCAGCGCCCCCGGTTCCCAAAATCAGTGCAACGTCGCGCTGTTGCATCAGTTCGTTGGTACCTGCCAGGCTAATGTTCTCCATACAAGAAATAAGGTGAGGGGGGGCCCCTGCAGCCCGGGCCGCCTTCTCCATCAACTGAGCCGCAGCAGCGGCAGAACGGGGTGCTCTCGGGTGTGGAGAAAACACAATGGCATTCCCCGTTTTTAACGCTATCAGACTATTAAAATATACCGTAGCAGTTGGGTGGGTAACAGGTACCAGCGCCGCGATTACACCCATCGGCTGAGCTATTTGGATTATCTTTTGTTCAGGGTCAAAACCAATCACGCCAACGGTTTTCAGGTCCTTAATGGCCTGCCACATAAACCGTGAATTATAAATGTTCTTGAAAACTTTATGTTCATAAACCCCAAAACCAGTCTCCTCCAGGGCCATTTTGGCTAGCTCTGCTGCTGCTTCCGCTCCTGCCCTGGCCATGTTTTCCACCACTCGGTCCACTTTATTTTGGTCAAACTTGGTATATTCAGCCTGGGCTGCTTTGGCCTGCAGGACCAGTCCCCTCGCTTCTTGAATTGAATATAGGTCCGTATCTAATTTAACAGCCATTTTATCGTCCTCCACCAGTAATACCCTCTCGCAACAAGTCTTACAAACTCGAAACAACTATGTGGCTTTAGGCAAACTGCGCCCAGTTTCTGCAAACACCCGCCTGGCCGCAATCACCCACAAAGGGTGTGTTCTCTACAAATTCCAGCATTTGTTCAGCAGTCATTCCCGCAACACCCATCTTTTCTACTGTCCTGCCTACCGTCCAGAAGTCGATGCCGGTCATCACCTTTCCGAGTTCAATAATGGCATCAATGGTTGGCGTAGCCAATTCCAATTGTTTAGCCAGTGAAGAAAGCGGTACCAAACTATTGGGAATTTCATCAACTATATGATTAAACCCCAACAGGTGGCCCGGTGCATGGAAGTTAGCATAGTATTGGTTGTTTTGTAGCACCTCGTAAAGTCCATCACCGGTAGCACCATAGCTTTCGCGGTACCAATCCGCATAAGTCCAGGCATCTAATTTGAGGAATTTCCCGATGCCGACCTTTTCGGCATCAATCTTTTCCATAACCATGCCGGCAATCGTCGGAGTCACCTGCTGTTTGTAGTACCGTATGTCTTCTCCCTGCGCTACCCTCTCAATCACCGAAGTATTGAGGAGCATCGGTGCCGGATGTACAACTGGTCCGATGTTATTGATGCTGGTTTCCAGCACATTCTGGGCCGGTTCAATTTGCGGATAGACCTGGTTCAAAACAGAAATCACATGCTTGGTATCGGTCGCCGGCAGGGCGGCCACCCGCATCTTGAATTTCTCATGCAGCACCTCAACCTTGCCGGGACCCCTCAGTTCAGCCGCATAGATAAAGGTCTGTGCTTCAGCAAGGTAAATGCGCTTCCTGAAAGCATACCGTTTCAGGGTCTGGGCAAATTCCAGCGCACCCCCGGTACGACCCGGATTTAATACTACCACCTGTTCATCTTCTAACAGACCCGCTAAAAGTGTTGCATAACTGGTATGAGTGATAGCTGGAGCACAGACCATGATCAAGTCAGCCCCTTTGACCGCTTTGTCAATGGACTTGGTCACAGCAGCCAGTTTGGCAAAACCCACCACCTCTTCGCCAACTATTTCAATCCCGCCGTTAGTTATAACAGGGTCAAGTTCCCTGTCAAAAAAGCTGAATAGAGTGACAGGAAAACCTGCCAAGGCCAGATGACCGGCCATGGCCAGTCCGCCATGACCCGCCCCAAGCACGGTGACTTTGAGATTGGTAGGACCGCGTCTTTTTTGAAAACCCAGTTTCACTCCCCCCGACTGTTGGATAACCCTGGTCGGGCTTGGCCCACTGTTATTCCTTGATTTAGATTCCAACTCCCTAACCACCGCCTCAACAATTGCATCAATTTTTGTATCACTCATTACTTCCACCCCTTTTTAAAGATTTTTAAAATTGCTTTTACTTCTTTTGGTCAGGCAAGATCCCTTCCACTTCATTGTGCGGACGTGGAATAACGTGTACGGAAACCAACTCTCCCACTTTCTCAGCAGCAACAGCTCCAGCATCCGTAGCCGCTTTTACTGCACCGACATCCCCTCTAACCAGCACGGTGACATACCCGCCACCAATTTGTTCTTTGCCAATCAAGCGAACATTTGCTGCTTTGACCATTGCGTCTGCAGCCTCAATAGCACCCACAAGACCTCTGGTTTCCAGCATACCTAAGGCACCGTTGTTTCCATTCGACATTCTTAATTCCTCCTTGAAATTTTTTATGATTTAGGTTTTCGTCTTGTAACTTCCCCGGGCTCGGCGGGAATTTGGTACGGGTCAATTATCGCCACAATTGAAGCATCCGTGGGAACAGATTGGGTTTTGGCACTCTCCCGGGCAGCACTGCCAATAACAACCAGAACCAAATCGCCAATACCCGCACCCACAGTGTCAACCGCAACAAACGATTCTTCCTCGGAAACATTGGCGGGTTGGACCACCAACAACTTAAAGCCAACCAATTTTTCATCTTTGGCGGTGGACGTTATGCAGTTTTTCACCTTGCATATAATCATTTTTGTTTTCCTCCGGTTTTCACAAGATAGAAAACAAGCCTCCAAACCTCACACTGCTGAGCGCAAGATAGTGTGTACCTTGTTCAGGATGTTGTAATGAGCCCTTATCTCATCCCCTCTGAGGTTCACCTCAAACGGGAGCACTGGCGGGAAAAACATCACGGAAATTGTTCCCGCAAGCGGTCGCAAATAAGTTTCCCACCACCATTGGTCAGCATTGTTGTTGAGAAAAATTCCAACCGAATGGACCCCGCTATTGGCCACCTGGCACTGCAATTCGTCATCCTGTTCAAACAATTTGATCATTTTTTCTCCCAATTCATTGCAACTTTTTTGGGCCTTGACATGCCACCTGCCTTTCCAGATCAGCTTTAAGTGAATCACTGTGTGGTTGCTATCATAACTTTCCCCCTTTCCCGACAGTCCTAAGACTGTATGATAAACACATGACATATTGGCCCCAAACAGTCGCCTTTTCGTTTCGAAAAAAACCTCAAGAGAGTCAGTATCGACGTCAACTGTCAGTTTGGGTTCCGGCCTGCTTATTTTCGTACAAATACCCATATTGGCAAACTGTTTTTCAATCCCCATCAGGATGTTCCTTTGCTTGTTTTGGTAAATGTTTAAGAAATCGTGCCATTTGCTTGCCATATGAAATCACCCACAACTCCGGATTTATTCGTTTTCAGCAATCCCCTGTTTTTCGGCAGCGTACTTTTCCCGTTCTGAAATCCCAAATGCATTCCAAATCAGCGCATAAGCAAAACAGAAGAGAGTGATGAAAAACCCTACTAGGCCAATATTCCATGCCCCGTTAAAAGCTGCATAGATACCCCATAGGATTAACAGGGCACCAATTACAGGGACTGCAAACGGTATCTTGAAGGGACGGTTCGTTTCCGGTTGATCCACCTTTAACTTCAAAGTGAGCATATGCGTCCAGAAGTAGACCGCTAACCAAAGAAATGCAGCCGTGTTAATCAAGGTAACAACGTTGTTAGAAACGATAGGAACAATCGTAAAAATCACGTAGGTCAAAATTATGGCCGGCCACGGCGTCCTGAATTTGGGATGAACCCAGGCGAATATTTTGGGCCACAAGCCATCACGCGCCATTGCGTAGGAAATACGCGGGATAGCTGACAGGGCGACGTTTACGGAACCCATGGTAGCAGTAAAGGATGCTATGCCCATGAGCAACATGCCGGCTCTACCCAGTAAAGCCTTGCCCACTTCAATTTGAGGGGCATCACCAATAAACATTTCAGTGTGGGTGGAAGGGTTACTTACCCCGATGACGCCAAACCCCATAATTATTGCCATAACCAGAATGGCAAAAGCTCCCAAAATCATCCCTAACGGTAAGCTTTTTTCCGGGTCAATGATTTCCTCAACCAGAGGCACTGCAAACTCCAGCCCCACAAAGGCCCAAAAGGCAATTGGAATCACTGCCCAGACACTCTCCCAACCGAAAGGAACAAAATTGCTGAAAACACTCCAATCATATTTCCCTAGCAGGGACATCCCTGAAAAGCCGATTAAACCAATAACTACCCGAATACCAACCATCATTATCACCAACACAACTTCCAGCCACGCTGCCAACTCAATCCCTAACAAATTGATTACCAGACAAACAGTAGTAATAAACAAAATCCAGCCAATGATTGAGCCGACTCCTGTAGCTGCTTGCAGGGCCCATGCGCCGGCGGCAATTTCCGCACCAAACACCACTGACATCATCGCCCAGTACGTGGTGCCCACACCTGTACCAAGCACCTCTTTTCCCCGGTTAAAAGCATCCTTGGTAAACTCATAAATCTGACCTGCCTTGGGAAACATGGTGGACAGCTCCGCAAAGGAGAAAACCACAAGCAAGTTTATAAAAAAACCAATCAGCAGGGCTACAAAGTAACCCGGACCTGCAGTCCCCCAGCCGTTAAAGTCACCGGCCAAAGTAGTAGATGCAACCACCAACCCCACTGAAATCGAAAACACATGCCAGAGACCCAGGGTTCGTTTGAGTTCCGGTCCCTGTTGACTCATTTTGCCTCCCCCTTTCCAAATTGTTCAATTTTTCACGTTATACCAATTCCAAATACCTCTTCCATTCCCAATCGGTGACAGTAGTGTTATACAGAGCCAGTTCATGCCTGGCCAGTTTTAAAAACAGGCTTGGAAACAGAGAACCGAAATACTTCTCTTTTATGACACTTTGTTCAAACAAATCCGCAGCTTCAACCAAAGTTGTCGGCAGTAAAGGCGCATCCTGGGCGTACGCATCACCAAAAACAACTGGAGGAGGTTCAATTCCTCTTTCGATTCCTTCAAGTCCCGCGGCAATACAAGCAGCTATTGCCAGGTAAGGATTGCAATCTGCTGCGCCTGTTCGCTGTTCCAGCCTTGTGGCCTTACCCTCGCCAAGAATAGAACGAACAGCGACTGTACGGTTATCATAGCCCCAAGTGACGTTTATAGGCGCAAAAGAATACGGCACCACTCTCTTAAATGCGTTGATTGTTGGGGAACCCATAATCATCAGTTCTCTCATGTACGTCATCAACCCGCCAAGGTAGTTGTTGATTAGTTTTTCATCTTTTTCAAATAAGTTTTGAGAACCCCTTTTTTCCCACAAGCTTTGGTGAACGTGATACCCGCTTCCGGAATCTTCATTCCAGATTTTTGCCATAAAAGAAGCCATTAGACTATGTTTACGTGCTATCTCCTTAACGGCATTTTTGAAAATGATGGTCTTGTCTGCAATGTCCAAAGCGTCGCCATAGTCCAAATTGACTTCCACCTGACCCGGGCCGTATTCAGTGTTGCAGGCTTCCACCAGGATACCTATCTCTTCAAGAGACAGGCGGATATCCTGTAGAACAAACTCCAAATCCGCACCTTTAGCAAGGGAGTAACACTCCACACCGTTATAAAGTTTTTCCTTGGTTCCAGTCAAAAGGTAGAATTCCAGTTCAGACCCTATCTTGAGTTGATACCCTTTTTCCTTGGTCATTTTTATGACACGCTTTAAAATTTCCCTCGGTGCAACCTCTATGGGCTCGTTATGATTATCCACCAAATCGCAAAGTACAAACGCAGATCCTTCCTGCCAAGGGACTTTTCGGAAAGTTGATAGTATCGGTTTTGCAATCATATCAGGGTAACCGTTGTCAAAGTTGGCAAAATCCATCCCCTCAAAAACTTCGCATTGAATGTCCCAGACAAAAACAGCTTTGGAGAGGGCAAAGCCCTTACCACCATTGTCCAAAAAATGCCGTGCAGAAATGCGTTTTCCGCGTAAAACACCCTGAATATCAGCAAAGCCAATTTGTACCGTATGGATTTTTTCGCTTTCAATCAAAGACTTGATGTCACTGAAGTTCATCTTATCGAGTCCTCCCAATTTTGAGGCTCTTTCCCTCCAAATTGCTTCTGAACTCCTTAAGGGAGTCCAGGATGTCCTGGTATTCATTGACAAAATCATAAAAGTCTGACCTGAGCTCTCTGAACTCTTTGACTATGGCCTTTAAATCAAAACTATCGTTAGTTCCTATTAAAGGAACACCAGTAATTAGAGAAGCCTCCAAAGTTAGCGACCGCAAATCTTCAGGCTCTAAATTGTGCAAATCGGTTTTGCCGCAGATCTTAGCAATCATTTCAATTTCCGCCACAACAGATTTCAACCACCGGTATGCCTTTTCTGCTGCCTCTTCCACATCCAGTTTCGCTCTCTTCTGTTCATCCTGAGTACAGATGCCCAACGCACAAGTGTCGGTAGCACAGTCCTGGCATGCGATGCATCCAATGGCAATCAACGCACCGGTTCCTACGGCTACAGCCTTGGCACCTAAAGCCAAAGCTTTTGCAGCATCCGCCCCGTTCCTGATACCACCCATGACTACCAAATCTATTTTTTCTTCCAGACCCAACTCCTGTAATGCTTCCACTGCCATGGGCAGTGCCGCCAGCGTAGGAATTCCTGCATGCTCGATTAATACATCCGGTCCTGCACCGGTACCCCCTTGCATCCCGTCAATGGCAATAATGTCCGCCCCGCATTTGGCCGCAATTTTGACATCTTCCCTGACTCTCCCGGCGCCAATTTTCACACTTATCGGCACTTTATATCTTGTCGCCGTCCTGATTTCTTCAATTTTCAGACGCAAGTCATCCCCACCAAACATGTCCGGATGCCGGGAGGGACTGCGCAAATCTACTCCCATAGGGATCTGGCGCAGCGAGGCAATTTCTGAAGTAACCTTTTCCGCCATCAACTGACCGCCGGAGCCGGGCTTGGCACCTTGCCCTTCGACAATCTCAACCGCATCTGCACTCAACAGGTTACCCAGTGAAAAACCATAACGTCCGGGAGTGCACTGGTAAAATAGATATTTCGAAGCTGCACGCTGTGCGGGGAGCATACCGCCTTCCCCGGTACTATCTGCCACTCCTAGTCTCGCAGCGGCCTTGGCCAATGCCACTTTAGCCTCCTTGGACACTGCTCCATAGGACATCGGCGCAATCAGTATGGGCGCACTCAGTTCAAGTGGTTGCTTGGCAAACCGGGCACCGAGTACAGTTTTGGTTGATACGGACTCCCGATAGCTGTCAATTGCCAGTCTCGTTAGCTGTGCCGGAACAAAAACTAAATCGTCAAAGTTGGGGAGAAGGCGATTGGTGCCGTACCCCCGTATACGGTACCGGCCAAGTTTGGCTTTATCCCGAATTTCTTTAATGGTATTTTTGTTCCAAATACTACTGCTCACCCTACTCACCTCCCATCCTGGATGCCTTTGCTCCCTTTCGCTGTTGGATCTCCAACACATCATAGCGCTCTTGATACTTGAGTTGCTTTCCTTGAGAGACTATTTTTTTCAACGGCGGAAACCTGACTCCCGGGACTAAACCGGATATAAAGTCACATATTTCTGAATGTTCAGATTCTTTTGTGTCTGTAATAGCTGCATCCTTGCCCAAGCCTGTAATATTGCCACCCACATAGATGGCACCACCCATGATACTTTCCGCTACATGTTCACCAACATCACCTAGAACAATAATTCTCCCCCCCATCATCATCATTCCCGTCATGTATCCGGCATTTCCAAGGATTATGATCGTCCCACCCTTCATCACCTGTCCAACACGACTTGCAGCATTTTTCTTTACCAGTAATGTTCCGCCCCGCATCCCTGCTGCTCCGGCAGCACCGATGTTCCCATCTACCACAACTACGGAATTCATCAAGTTGTCAGCTACAAACCAGCCGGCATTGCCACGGATTCTAATATTGGCATCTTCTATCAGGCCTGCGCCATAAGTACCAACACTACCGGCAAACTCAATTTCTACAGCAGCTTTTACCCCAACTGCTAGGTTATGTTTTGCTCCGGGATTAGTCACCAAAATCCGCTCGTGCATTTGGGCAAGAAACATTAGCTGTTCGTTGAGTTCCCTGGAAGTCATATTTTTTGCATCAATCACAGCGCAATGTTCGGGCTGCTCTTTGTTCAGATTCCCCATACGAATACCTCCCCTGGCGGAAGTTCCTCCGCGTCTATCTTCGGCCCCAATATCTTTTCAATGGCAATTTCTTCAGATGCAAGAGCAACCGCCTCATCGGTTTCTGCAAACATCAACGGCTTTGTTGCCAGTTTGTCTTTGGCCACACCAATTTTTCCCGGTGCCGCCGCAATCAACGAAAAAGCACCATCAAGTCCATTGGCAACCTC
Organism: uncultured Thermoanaerobacteraceae bacterium; assembly: GCA_964529795.1. GTDB lineage: Bacteria > Bacillota > JADQBR01 > JADQBR01 > JADQBR01 > CAZGXM01. The sequence goes on along the minus strand of CAZGXM010000069.1, from coordinate 1,183 downwards.
ACGTAATGCTTCTTCGAAGGACATCTTTTCTTCCTGCATACAATATGCAATCTCCTGGGCAATAACCTCGGAATCGTTGTCCGTCTGAAACTGGTACCCGCGCTTCTCCAAAAGTCTTTTCTTTTTAAAGAAGTTGGTAATCTGCCCATTGTGGACGATACACAAATCAGGCATTGCCAAACTCTGAAACGGGTGGGACCAAAACGGGTTTACCCTGCTTTCCGTGGCCAACCGGACATGACCAATAGCAAATGAACCGGATAAAGCGTTCACGCCGTATTCATGTAAGAGTGCAGCAGGTAAAAAAGTGTCTTTGACGATGGTCACGTAGCGACCATAGCTGTAGATGCTGCATCCGGGCACTGATCGGACTGTGTCCAGTACCTGCTCTATTTCCTGCGGATAAACCGTCAGGCGAAAAAAGTTGGGCCTCTTTTCGGCTGAATCAAAGCTAATTTTTTGTTTTGTCAATTGATTAATGACTTGAAAAAGTCTTTTTTCATTGGGACAACCAACCACTACCTTAAGCGTATCTTGGTCCATATCAAAGACTGCCAAACCGGTGGAATCCGGCCCACGATGTTTAATGGCTTCCAACATATCAATAATTTTTTCGCCGGCATTATCTTTATTTTTTAACAAAACTCCTGCTACGCCACACATTGACAGCTTCCTCCCATTAAATTAATTGTTACAACACCAAGCTTATTGTGCACAATGCACAGTAATGGCGATAAAAATGTACTTCATGCACAATGTGTAAATCTACGATACCATCAACCTTTATATAATAAATCATCCCCCCTCTTGGAAACACTTGAAGCTTGCTCTAATTATACGTCAATTCAGAATATTAAGTAAATATGCAGGACTTATAAAAATTTGGCAAATCTCTGTGCATCTTGTACATGTTTGTTGTCTCACCAATAATTATAGTTGTGCACACTCCGTCTGTGCTTTTCTCTCAGGGTAAATAGCCTTCAAATAAGCAAAAGTCACACCTTTGGTGCCTGACACCAGTAGTGTGACTCAGTAAAACGAGAGTGGTCTGCAAACGTTTTCGCCAGTATAATGGGATGCCCATATACCGCCACCCAGTCTGCCGATAATCTTTTCACATTTACAGACCAGTATTTTAGAGGCAAGATTGGGAATGCGTACCCCCGGCAGAATGAGAAACCGC
>CAZGXM010000068.1:0-12334 GCA_964529795.1 uncultured Thermoanaerobacteraceae bacterium | reverse complement strand
CGACCTGCGCATTACGAGTGCGCTGCTCTACCCCTGAGCCACATCAGCGTCTATATTAAATTTTCCGGCATATGATATTGTACTCCTCAAGACTGCAGTAGTCAAGGAATTGACCAAGGATTTAACCCAGAACTTAACCAAGGATTTTTCAAAGATTAACTGCCGGCAAGCTTTAGCGACATGCGCCCGTTTAGCCGTTCCACATTGACGGGGTGCTCGAAAAAGCGGGAAAGATTTTCCGCGGTGAGCACATGGCCCGTTTCTCCCGCAGAGTGTACTTCTCCCCGGCGTAACAACAGGATATGACTGAACAGCGGTAGTATTTCTTCGACATGGTGCGTAACGTAGATCAACGTGGGGGCACCTGTCCGGTCGCTGATCTGTCCTATTGTACTTAATAATTGTTCCCGGGCAAATATGTCAAGTCCGGAACAGGGTTCATCCAAAATTAGGATCTCCGGTGATGAAATAAGCGCCCTGGCAATGACTACTTTTTGTTTTTCACCCTCGGATAGAGTTTTGTAAGGTTTTTGAGCCAGGTGCCCGCAGTTTAACTCTTCGAGGAGGTCATTGGCCTGTTCCCATTCCCTTTCTCCCGGTTTATCATAAAGCCCAATAGTTGCGTACTTACCACTGAGAACTATTTCTTCTGCCGTTTCATTCACATAGAGTTGTTCCTGCAGCGACGAACTGACCCACCCAATGGATTTGCGCAGTTCCCGCAAATCATAACTACCAAAGGAATGACCCAGCACACTGACCGTACCTTGAGACGGAAAAATATAGCCATTAATTATATTCAACAGGGAAGTCTTCCCTGAGCCGTTTAAACCCACAACCGCCCAGTGCTCCCCTGGACGGACCTGCCAGTTGACGTTTTTCAATATTTTTCTACCATCACGTATCCAGGAAACGTCCTGCATTTCAACAATCATCTTACCACCTACCATTTAACGAAAATAAACCACATGAAACACATCTACCAGTTAGCTTCGACACAACCGGGAATTAACCTTCCAAAAAATCTCCGGAAAATTTAAAAGGCCTTTGTACAAAGTCCTTTATGCAACTCCCAACCGTTGCAGTTCTTTGATTATGTGATGGTAGGAAACGGCCCCCGCCCATTTGGGTTCGCCGTTAAACGCCACAATTGGCAGGAGCATACCGGGATGCTCCAAGTGCGGTTTTGCCTCCGGGTAATCCTTAACCTCTTCATCACTGATGTCAATGTAAGTCATCTCCACCGCGGCGCCAAATTTGTCCACAATCATTTTTCTCACCAGACCAGTAAATTCCTCCTGGGTCTGACGGGGGCCTCAACCGCCGGTATTGCATGCATTCCAAGCTCTGGAACCAAATACTTGAATCTTTACTTGTCTATCCATAAGGATGATGCCTCCTTTAGAATATTCCGGTTCTAATACTGCTTTTCGCTGTCAAGTGGGCAAGGGTTTTTAATAGCCCCTTTGCCAATTCATGACATTGACCAACGCATCACCGGATAAAAAAGCTTTTAAATTTTGCATAAATATCCCCAAGGCTCTTTCGGTATAACGAGGTGACAACGCAGCCAGGTGGGGTGTCATTATCACATTTTCCATCTGCCAGAGGGGACTATCCTCCGGTAAAGGTTCACTCTCGAAAACATCCAAGCCCGCCCCGGCAATTTCCCCTTCCTGCAAGGCCCGGACAAGCGCAGCTTCGTCTGCTATCTGCCCCCGGGCCAAATTTATAAAGTAGGCCGTCGGCTTCATCCGGTTAAATTCCCGCGCTCCAAACAAGTGAAATGTCTTGTCCGTGAGGGGTAATGTCACCACCAGGTAGTCGCTTTCAGAGAGCAGGGTTGGCAGTTGGTCCGGAGTCATTACCCTATCCACACCCTCAACGGGATTCCCGGTAGTATTGATTCCCAGGGTTTTCATGCCGAAAGCCCGGGCCCTTTTGGCAATTTCCCTGCCAATACTGCCCGTACCGGCAATGCCTAAAGTTTTGTCATATATTTCGTCCAGGGAAATGTTGCGCTGCCAGACCCTGTTAAACTGGTTAGCACGGAATTTGGTCAATCCCCTACTGAAAGAAAGAATCATTGCCATGGCATGTTCTGCCATGGGGATACCGTGTATTCCCCGTACGGTGGTAACTGGGATTCCCCTTTTTTGTAGCTCTTTTCCGGGAAAGTTGTCCACCCCGGCCCGCAACGCTTGAATCCATTTTAAATGTGGCATCTGCCGCACCAAACCGGCAGTAATGTCCCAACCGTAGGTAACAAGAATTTCAGTCTTACCCATTAGGGCAGGGTCGGCAGCCAGCTTTTCCCCGACATAAAAGTCCACTCCGGGAAACCCTGCCCGTAGCTCTGCCAAATGTTCCGATCCTAACCGAGTGTTGATAAATACTGTTATCATAGGTATACCACCTCCATGTTTTACATCATCTTATTCCACCCGTTCTGAAATTATTTAGGACAACTCTCCGAAAACCTCTTGTTTTTAACATTTTTAAAGCTGTATTTAAAAGGGCACCTGTTTACCAGGTGCCAGGAATTTTAAACTTCAGCCTCTTTGTTGAGAATTTCCGCCTTATCCGTATGCTCCCAGGGTAAGTCAATATCAGTGCGGCCAAAATGCCCGTAAACCGCAGTTTGCTTGTAGATAGGTCTTCTTAAATCCAATTCTTTAATAATGCCTGCCGGTCGCAGGTCAAAATGCTTTTCCACCAGTTTGATTAGGGTTTCGTCATCCACACGCCCGGTACCGAAGGTATCCACCCTGATGGATACGGGCCTTGCCACCCCGATGGCATAGGCCAGTTGTACCTCGCAGCGGTCGGCCAGTTTTGCCGCCACAATGTTCTTTGCCACATAACGGGCAGCATAAGCCCCCGAGCGGTCCACCTTTGTAGGGTCTTTGCCGCTGAAGGCCCCGCCGCCGTGACGGGCCATACCACCGTAAGTATCTACAATAATTTTCCTTCCGGTCAGCCCGGCATCACCCTGGGGTCCACCGATGACAAAGCGCCCGGTAGGGTTAATAAAGTATTTCGTGTTTGCATCTAAAAACTGTTCGGGAATAACGGGTCTTATCACGTACTCGATAACATCATTTTTCAGTGTCTCCATGGATATATCCGGCCGGTGTTGGGTGGAAATAACCACCGTGTCCACCCTGACAGGCCTGTCATCCTCATACTCCACGGTCACCTGGGATTTGGCGTCCGGCCTCAAGTACGGAAGTTCCCTGGTTTTACGTGCCTCGGACAATTTCCTGGTCAGTTGGTGGGCTAGTGAGATGGGTAGTGGCATTAGTTCCGGCGTTTCATTACTGGCATAGCCAAACATCATCCCCTGGTCGCCGGCGCCGATAGCATCCAATTCTTCCTCGGACATCTGACCCTCCTTTGCTTCCAGAGCTCGATCCACACCCATGGCAATATCCGGGGATTGCTCGTCTATGGCCGTCAGGACCGCGCAGGTATCGCAGTCAAAACCAAATTTTGCCCGGGTATAGCCGATTTCACGAATTGTTTCTCTGACTACTTTGGAAATATCCACGTAACAATCAGTGGTTATTTCACCCGTAACCAGCACCAGGCCGGTGGTGATTGCCGTTTCGCAGGCAACCCTGGCCATGAGGTCCTGACTGTAAATTGCATCCAGGATGGCATCAGATATCTGGTCGGCAATTTTATCCGGATGCCCCTCGGTTACGGATTCCGAGGTGAACAATTTTTTTGCCATTATCAATCACTCCTCTTTTCCCGGTGGGTATGTTGTTTCGATAATATTAATACACGGTCCAAAATTTCCCAGGCCGCAAAACTTTTATTCATCTTCTCCAGCGTTTCCCGGCGGCCGTCGGGATATAATAAAGTTACCTGATTATCCTGGGCGGAAAAACCGATATCAGTGCGGCTGACATCATTGGCAACAATTAAGTCCAGGTTCTTTTCCTGCATTTTCTTCTCGGCATTAGCCAGCAGGTCACTGGTCTCCGCTGCAAATCCCACTAAAATTTGTCTTTCTTTTCTTTTTCCCAATTCCGCCAGGATGTCAACTGTCGGAGTCAAGTTCAAGGTTAAACGTTCAGTTTGTTTTTTTATTTTCTCAACCGCCCGCAGTTCCGGTTTGTAGTCGGCCACTGCCGCCGCTTTAATGACAATATCACACCGAGGGTACTCTTTCAGCACCACCCGGTACATTTCTTCGGCAGTGGTTACGGCAACTGCCCGGACGCCTGCAGGTACCGGCAAAGCCGTATTGGCGTGAACCAGCACCACATCAGCACCCCTGTCCGCCGCAGCCGCGGCAACGGCAAAACCCATTTTTCCCGAACTGCGATTACCGATAAAACGTACCGGGTCAATCGGTTCCCGGGTACCTCCGGCAGTCACCAGTACTCTTTTTCCGGATAAGTCCTTTTGCTGCAATAGTTTTCTTTTCACCAATGCCAAAATATCCTCAACCGGAGCCAGACGCCCTGGGCCTTCAGTGCCACAGGCCAACACCCCGCTTTCAGGCTGGACAATATGGAAACCTCTTGCCTGGAGGACGCTGAGATTATCCTGCACTACCGGATTTAAAAACATCCGGTCATTCATCGCCGGGGCCACAATTACGGGGCACCGTACTGCCAAAATTGCCGTACTGAGAAAATCGTCTGCTATTCCATGGGCAAATTTGCCGATGATATTGGCCGTGGCCGGGACAATCACAAAGGCATCCGCCTGCAGGGCAACATCAATATGACTGACGCTTCCCTCATTGGCAAAAAGGTCATCCATAACGGGATGGCCTGAAAGCGTGCACAAGGTAGTGGCGCTAATGAATTGTTCGGCCGCAGCCGTCATTATCACGTGTACGTCAGCACCCAACTTTTTAAGTTTGCTCACCAAATCTGCCGCCTTGTATGCCGCAATGCCGCCGGTTATCCCCACTACTACATTTTTCCCCGACAGCAGTTGCTTACTTGATACCGTCTTTTGTACGCGCATATGTAATTTTCCCTTCACCAATCTCATGGAGAGCGCAGGTCACGGGCTTAATCAACTTCTCCTGCTCCAATAAATTTTCTTCCGTTAACATTCTTGCTCTTTTTGCAGCCACTACCACCAGAGCATACTTGCTGCCAATTTGTCTTAGCAGTTCATCCATTGGCGGTTGATTCATAATCCCATCACCTCGTCAAATCGATATTGATTTTCTTTCGTTGCAGCCGGCATTTTTCAGCGGTAATAATTGCTCTGACGCGCTGCACGGCGGCATCAACCTGGTCATTGACCACCACATAATCATATTCACTGACATACGCCAGTTCTTTGACCGCAGCGCTCATACGCCTGGCAATCACATCTTTGGTATCGGTTCCTCTTTTGGTAATTCTGGTTTCCAGTTCTTCCAAAGAAGGTGGCAAAATAAAAATGAATACCCCCTGAGGAAATTTTTCTTTCACCTGTAAGGCCCCTTGAATGTCTATTTCCAAGATAACATCATAACCCTTGTTTAACATTGCTTCAACATTTTTTCTCGGGGTACCGTAAAAGTTTCCGTAAACCTCCGCCCACTCCAAAAACTCCCCCTGCTCCCGTAAAACAATAAACTTTTCCTTATCCATAAACAAGTAATTCTTGCCATCAACTTCTCCTTGACGCGGCAGCCGGGTGGTAGCAGAAACAGAATAGCGAAGATTGGGTTCTCTTTCCATTAAAGCCGTACAGATGGTCCCCTTTCCGGCACCGGAAGGGCCCGAGATAACAATCAGTAATCCTTGTTCTGGCAAATTGTCTCTCCCCCAAGTTAAACATCTTTTTCTTTCCCTTGCCCCGCTATCTCTTTATTCGATAACCGGTGCGCAACCGTTTCCGGCTGGACCGCAGAGAGAATAATATGATCACTGTCCATAATGATCACCGCCCGGGTACGCCGGCCATAAGTGGCATCTATCAGCATCCCCTTATCCCTGGTTTCCTGGATAATTCTCTTGATAGGCGCTGACTCGGGACTGACAATGGCCACGATCCGGTTAGCCGAAACAATATTACCGAAACCAATATTGATAAGTTTTATACTCATTATCTCATTCCTCCTCACAAAACAAAAATTATGTATTGGGTATCCATCCCACAAACCAGTGTGAATTTCAATTTAACAATTACGGTAATTTACCACCCCCTATTCTATGTTTTGTACCTGTTCGCGAATCTTTTCTATTTCACTTTTAATTTCCACAACCAGCCGTCCTAAATCAAGGTCATAATTTTTGGAGCCAATGGTATTTATCTCCCGGTGCATTTCCTGTACCAAAAAATCAAGCTTGCGGCCCACCGGTTTCGTGGCGGCAAGGGTTTGTTCCAGCTGTTCCAAGTGACTCTTTAAACGCACGATTTCTTCGTTAATATTGCTCTTCTCTGCCATTATAGCAACTTCCGTAGCCAAACGTTCCTCGTCAACCGGCATTTCACTCAACAACTCCGAAATACGTTGATTTAACCTTTCCCGGTATTCCTCCACAACCACATCTGCGCACTGCTCCACTTCTGCCAGCAGTTTTGCAATGACAGCTTTACGATTATTCAAGTCTTCCTTTAACTTTTCACCCTCTTTTGCCCGCATTGCCAATAGCTGTGCCGACGCCTGCTCCAACGCCTCTTCCATACCCGGCCAGATCTTTTCCCAGTCATCTTCCTCTTCCAGGCAAATCACATCCGGCAGTTGCGCAATTTCGTAGGCGGAAACCCGACCGTCCACTCCCAACAATTGACTTAACTCCATCAATGACTTGTAGTAGGCTTGGGCTAAGGCTTTATCAACGGTAAGCTGTCTTTCCGCTTCGGCAACAGTCGCCACTTTTACATAAATATCCACCCTGCCTCGAAACAGCCTGTCTTTCAGATAAGCACGAACACGCTCCTCCAGCAGGGAATACTGCCTGGGCAAACGCACGGATATATCTAAAAAGCGATGGTTCACCGACTTCATTTCCACGGCAACCGCTTTTCCGGCACTGGTGCCTTTTCCTTGCCCGTAACCTGTCATGCTTCTTACCATGTATATTCCTCCAGTGACATCTTAAAATACCAAGAACCGCCATTTCCATCTATTATAAACAGCTTCAGCAACAAACATAACTTCTACCTATTCAGGTAAATTCCTCCTGAATTTTAAGAAAGATAGAGAAAAAAGCAAGATACACCGGATTAAGTGCTCTTGCTTTCATTATTCCGCTAATTTCTCTTAAAATTCCACCTTGCCGATGGCGTCCTGCATTCGTTTTAACGCTTCTTCAATGCGTTCCTTTTCCACCGTCAAGGCAATGCGGAAATACCCTTCGCCGTTTTCGCCATAGCCGATACCCGGGGTGATGATGACACCGGCCTTTTCCAGTACCAGTTCGGCAAACTCGCTGGAGCTGTAGCCCTTGGGTACCGGCGCCCAGACGTAAAAGGTTGCCTTGGGTCTTTCCATCTGCCAGCCCATCTTATTCAGGCCGTCAATGACTACATCCCGGCGTTCCTGATAGACTCGTTGCATTTCCTTCACCGGTTCTTGAGAGCCGGTCAAAGCCGCGATGGCGGCATACTGGATTGCCTGGAAAGCGCCGGAGTCCAAATTTGACTTGATTCTGCCCAGGGCTTCCACCACTTCTTTATTGCCCGCAGCCCAGCCAATACGCCAGCCGGTCATGTTATAGGGTTTGGAAAGCGAGTTGAACTCAATCCCCACATCTTTGGCACCGCCCGCCTGCAAGAAACTGGGCGGCTCATAGCCATCAAAAGCTATTTCACTGTATGGAGCATCATGGCAGACGATTAAATCATGTTTCTTGGCAAAAGCAACCACCTTGTTGAAAAATTCCAGGTCCGCCAGGGCTCCGGTGGGGTTGTTGGGATAATTAATGAAAAGAATTTTCGCCTTGTCAGCAACATCCCCGGGGACCGCATCAAGGTCCGGCAGAAAGCCGTTTTCCTCTTTCAGCGGCATGTAAAAAGGTTCACCGCCGGCCAGCAATGTGCCGATACCGTAAACCGGATAGCCGGGGTCTGGCACCAGGTTTACATCCCCGGGATCGACGTAACAAAAAGAAATATGCCCGATACCTTCTTTGGAACCGATTAACGTGACAATTTCTTTTTTGGGGTCCAGATCCACATTAAAGCGATTTTTATACCACCGGGCCACCGCCTTGCGATACTCCAGCATCCCCACAGAACTCGGGTAGCGGTGGTTTTCCGGGTTGTGGGCCTGTTCCACCAGCTTGTCAATGATGTGTTCCGGGGTGGGGCGATCCGGGTCGCCAATACCCAGGCTGATGATATCTACCCCCTGCTCTTTCTTTTCTTCAATTTTTCTTTCAATCCTGGCAAACAAATACGGTGGCAGTTTCTGCAATCTTTTCGCTTCTTTCATGTTGACTTAAATCGCCTCCTTTACATTTCTACCCGACCGGTAAATACCTTGGTTGCCGGTCCGGTCATGTAAACATGATTATTTTCCTCAGACCATTCGATGACCAAATCACCGCCGGCCAAAGATACAGTTACCTTCCGGCCTGTCTTTTTATTCAGTACCGCAGCCACACCAGTGGCACAAGCACCGGTACCGCAGGCCAGGGTTTCCCCTGCCCCCCGTTCCCACACCCGCATCTTCACATGCTCATCGTTTAAAACCTCTACAAACTCCACATTGGTCTTCCGGGGGAACAACAGGTGTTTTTCCAGGGCCGGGCCCCATTCTCCCAAGGGTACTTTATCCACGTCATCAACGATAATGACGCAGTGGGGGTTGCCCATGGACACGGCGGTAAAGTGAAAACTCTCACCGCTGTCAAGCTTTATGGCTTCGCCCACCACCGGACCTGTCCCGGAGCCGGACATGGGGATTTCCTCCCGCTTCAACCGGGGTTCCCCCATATCCACCCGTACCGCCTCAATTTCGTCTCCTTTTAATATCAGCTGGGGCCTAATGATACCCGCCAGGGTCTCCACAGCGATACTTTCCTTGCCTACTATCCCCTCTTGCCAGGCAAGCTTCGCAAAACAGCGAATGGCATTGCCGCACATCTCCGGTTCAGAGCCGTCGGGATTGAAGATACGCATGCGTACATCGGCTTCCCGTTGTCCGGATGGCAGCATCAGTACCAAACCGTCGGCACCGATACCGAACTTGCGGTCACAAAGTTTCACCGCCAGTTCCGGCAGCCGGCCCGCAGGTACGTGTTCTTCCATATCCAAAACCATAATGAAATCATTTCCCAAACCGTGCATTTTGATAAAGTCCATACTCTCACCTCCCGGAAAAGTCCTGTCACAGTCATTATTACCGCGACCATTGTTTTTATGCCTTTAAGAATACCAACCTCCTGGCCAGCGGGCGCCAAGCGTAATGATATACCGCCAGGGCAAAGGTACGCCACCCGGCAGCTATCAATACGATAAGCCAGTGAAAGGCATTCAAGGGTACGGTTTTAAAAATCGGCTGGAAAAACGGCAGGTAAATCACGCTTAACTGCATTGTCACCGAGCACGCCACCGCAATTACCAAAAAGGGATTGGAGAAGATGCCCACCTGAAACAGTGAGTAACGCTCGGATTTGCAGTCAAAGACATGAAACAGCTGGGAAAATACCAGGGTGGCAAAGGCCATGGTTCTGGCAGTTGTCAACCGGCCGTCACCCAGCCATACTCCCAGGGAAAAAACCAGCAGTGTACCCAGGCCTATCTGAAACCCCCGGGAAATAATCTTTGCTGCCAATCCCCGGGAAAAGACACTCTCCTTGGGGTGCCGGGGCGGTCTCAGCATGATATCCTTATTAGCATTGTCCACTCCCAGCGCCATGGCCGGCAGACCGTCCGTCACCAGGTTGACCCAGAGTATCTGAATTGGCAGCAGCGGCAGCGGCAGCCCCGCCAGCGCCGCCAGAAACATGGTCAGCACCTCGCCCACGTTACAGGATAACAGGTACCGGATAAACTTGCGGATATTCTCATAGATAGCCCGGCCTTCCTCGATAGCCGCCACAATGGTGGCAAAGTTGTCATCAGTGAGCACCATGGCGGAAGCTTCCCGGGTGACATCGGTACCGGTACTGCCCATGGCTACGCCGATATCCGCTTCCTTGACCGCCGGAGCGTCATTGACACCGTCGCCGGTCATGGCCACCACATGGCCATTGGCCTTTAATGCCCGCACTATCCGCAGTTTATGCTGGGGCGAAACCCGGGCATAGACCGCCACCTGTTCCACTTCCCGGGCCAGGTCTTCATCGGATAGCAGGTCCAGCTGGTTACCGGTGAGCACCTTTTTATCCCCGGTTAAAAGCCCCATTTCCCGGGCAATGGCCTGGGCGGTGGCCTGGTGGTCACCGGTGATCATCACCGGCATAATCCCGGCCTGCTTGCAGGTATCGATTGCTTTCACAGCCGCCGGCCTGGGCGGGTCAATCATACCTGCCAGCCCTACAAATATCAAGTCTCTCTCCAGGCTTTCCTCCTCGAGTTCCGTCACCGGGCGGTAAGCCAGGGCCAGTACCCTGAGGGCCTGCCCCGCCAGCAGCGCGTTTTGGTCGCTGATGCGGGAGCGCATCGCCGACGTCAGCGGTTTAACCTCCCCATCGTCCAAATAGTGGCTGCACCGCTTTAGAGTAACATCCGGTGCCCCTTTGGTGTAAGCAATCTTACGACCCCTACTATCCTCCACAACAACAGTCATGCGTTTCCTGTCTGAATCAAAGGGTACCTCATAAATTCTTTTTTCCTTTCTTTCTACACTTTCCCGCCAAATTCCTCCTTTAGCGGCCATTACCAGCAGAGCCCCCTCCGTGGGGTCACCGGTAATCTGCCAGGTGGATTCCTTTTTCCGGAACAACCCGCCTATTTTAACCCCGCTTTTATTCAGCTTGGCATTGTTGCACATGGCCGCTATTTTTAAAGCCAGTTCCAGCTGGCCCTTGGGTTTAATCTTTTTCCCCCGGAGGAAAAAATCTCCCTTGGGCTCATAACCCTCACCGCTGACTTCCAAATCGTCACCCAGCCACAGGCAGCGTACCGTCATCTGGTTTTGCGTGAGGGTCCCGGTCTTATCCGAACATATCACCGTGGCACAACCAAGGGTTTCCACCGCCGGCAACCGGCGTACCACCGCGTTGCGGCGGATCATTTTCTGTACCCCGATGGCCAGGGCCACAGTAACAATGGCCGGCAGTCCCTCGGGTATGGCCGCCACCGCCAGGCTCACCCCCGCCAGGAACATGCGGTATGCCGGTTCACCCCTGAGAATACCGGTGGCAACCACCACGGCGCAGATTAGAAGACAGAAGAAGACCAGCCAGCGGCCCAGCCCTGCCAGGCGCCGCTGCAGCGGCGTTTCACTATCCCCCACTTCCTGCATCATCCCGGCAATGCTGCCCATTTCCGTCTCCATCCCCGTGGCAACCACCAGGGCCTTCCCCCTGCCCCGGGTAATGACGGTGCCCATAAACAGCATGTTCTCCTGGTCACCCAGCGCCACCCGGGAATCGCCTATAACATCTATGGATTTTTTTACCGGTACGGATTCACCGGTCAGGGCGGATTCCTCCACCTGCAAATTGAAGCCCTCCAGCAGGCGGCAGTCCGCAGGAATACGGTCCCCGGTATCCAAATGGATAATATCGCCGGGCACCAGTTCCGCTGCCGGCACCTTCCTTTCCTGCCCGTCCCGCAATACCCGGGCCTCGGGGGCGGTGAGCTTCTTCAGCGCGTCCAAAGATTTTTCCGCACGAAACTCCTGGACAAAGCCCAGCACCGCATTCAGGATAATTATTGCCAAAATGGTGACGGCATCGGCTATTTCACCCAGCATTACGGAAATGACCGTTGCCCCGACCAGCACCAGCACCATAAAATCGGTAAACTGGCCGAAAAACATAACCAGGGGCGACTTCGGTTTCTGTTCTTTTATCCTGTTGGGCCCGTACTGTGCCCGGCGTTTTTTCGCTTCCTTACCTGTTAAACCATTGGCTGATGTCTGCAACCTTTTCATGCATTCTGTTGCACCAAGATTGTACCAATTATCTCCCATATATTCCCCCTCCCCCGTCAAGCCTGATCTTTAATCATTGATATTCGAGGCTTGGCAAAAAAATGACAGGGGGATTACGGAATGTGCCTAACAGAAAACAACCCACTCCTTCACAGGAATGGGTGTTATGGTTACCAGGTAAATTAATTTGGTTCATTATAGGAACGCTGATTTACTGCTATTACAAGAGGTTTGTCAACACTCTCCCGGAAGCTCTTTCCATTAACGCCGCAGCGTTCCAGCACTTCATCAGCAAACATGGCATATTCTTTGGCACCGTTT
>CAZGXM010000067.1:0-12780 GCA_964529795.1 uncultured Thermoanaerobacteraceae bacterium | reverse complement strand
TGGTGCAGGAGGCGGGACTTGAACCCGCACGCCCTAATGGACACATGCCCCTCAAACATGCCTGTCTGCCGATTCCAGCACTCCTGCACGGCCGCCTATTTATTATAACTAAACATTGCAGGCGATGTCAACAAGCATTGAAAGCATGAAAGGCAAACTAATCCAACTCCGGCAAGAGCGCCTTGGCGGTGGATTTGATGCCGTAATGTCCGGGCCGGCCTTCCAACAGAAATGCCAGGGCGGTTTGTCCCAAGGCCAGGTCAATATCATCCACGGTGCTGATCCCCTCCAACTGGTAGTAGGGTATGTAGGAAAATTTGACCTGGTTGTATTCAGTGCCCACCACGATTTTTTCACGGCTTTTAAATTCTCTAATGAGCGGGACATCAAACTTTTTTACCCAGGCGGAATTATCCTGTCCCCAACCGCCCACAATAATAATCACATCCGGTTCCGTACCGTTATGCGGAGTGTGGATATCAAACAAGCCCTGGCTGTGCCATTTTCGGAACGGCTCACTGGGCTTGCCGCCAAGGACAAAGTCAGCCATCTGCTTGGCCATCATTTTGGGGTCCGGCGGGTCCAAAACCGCTTCCTCAGCGGTATTTCTGCCTTCGCTGCCGGTTTCACCGTTATCATAAGGCTTGACTGTGATTACCGGGCTGATTTCCATTCCGGATAAGGATAAGTCCGAGGCCAATTTTGAAACCTGCCCGCTACCCGTTAAAATCAAAGCCCCTTGAATACCCTGCAGCCGCCCGCCCACCAGCAGCGGGTAAATTTCCCGGGCAAAATTGCGGTAGTTGTCGGTCGCAGCCTTAAAAACGGCTATTTCCTGCCTGGACTCGCGGCTTTGTTCCCGGAGTGCGGCAAAGTCGCTTTCCAGGCGGTCAATAATCCGCTTTTGCTGCTGCACCAGTACCTGGTCACCGACCATGGTGGTACCTATCAAAATGCCGATAGCCAGCGCCAAAAAGACAGCCACCAGTGTGGTGACGTGATAACGGAAATCAACCACGCCCAGTCCCCCTCAAATGAGAAGTAAGAACACTTTTTAACGTACTTCTCACTTATTATTACTCTTACGGGCATACTTATTCGTTTTCCCGGGGGCGGAAAGCCGCAAGATCCAGGTATCCCCGGGGACTGCGAGGAATGCCGTCGCCTTCGACATACAATACCTGCCGCAATGACAGCAGCGGTATCAGCTGCCCGCTTTCCCTCAACTTTTCTTCCATTTCACTGATATATTCAGCGGAGCCAATCTTCATTCCCCAGGGTACCTGCCAATTATCCGTACTTACCCCTGCAGCCTGCCACAGTGTCAGCCGGGCCCGGGGACTGTTAAAAGGCATGGTCCAAAGAATAAACTGCAAATCCGCGGCCCTGCCCTGTTCTTTCGCATCTAACTTGATCCCTTTACCGGTTATTTCGTCGAGTACCGCATGGAAAATTGCCGGAGTTATTCCGGCTGCCGCTGCCCAAGTCAGGTCGGCAAGTTCCAGTTCCAGCAGTTTTGCCGCTCCCGACGGGTAAACTTCACCCGGCACACTCCTCTCAGACCTGAGGGAAAAGGGCAGGTAAGTAGCCATGGGTAGGTGTAAACCCTTTAAATTCAAGGATACCTGACCTTTGTCAATGAGTCCTGCAAGAGCCGTGCGGGCAACAGGTTCTTTAAAAGAATTGTTATTCAGCTTCAGATATAAACCGGCATTCAACTCATTTATTTTTAAAATATCATCCAGCCCCAGGTCATGGCCCCAGTCTATTAACTCCGGGTCAAGACCCTGTACCATGTCCAGTTTTCCCCCCCGCAAATCCAACAACGCATCCTCCGGCGGCACTTTCAACTTTATCTCCCACCGTTTGACCGGCGGCATTTTACCAAAATAATGTCTGTTTGCTGCCAGGGTCAGCCACTGCCCTGCTACCCACTCCTGTACAAAGTATGGACCGGTGCCCGCTTTGACTGCCGCAGGATTAAAATAACTGCCGGTACTGAATTGGGGGTTTTCCAGCATGGTCGGGGAGAGAATGGCTGCCTGTGCCCCTGACAAAGCCGCCAGCAGTTCCTCTTTATCCCGCCGCCAGGTAACTTGCAGGGAATAATCGTCCAACACTTCTATTCTTTCCACGGGAGAAAGCTGGGGCGGGGAATATGACGCCAGCCATCTTTCCAGCGAAGCCTTTACGGCATGAGCGTCAAGCAACGTCCCATCCTGGAATTTGATATCTTTTTTAATGTCAAATATCAGTCCGTTACCGTCCGGGCTTTCGAAAAACCTATCTGCCAGCACCGGTTGATAAGTGCCTTTGACTGTATCAAAAAGGATCAGACTGTCATAGACGGACTGGGCAATCTGGAACTCCAAAGGCGAGTTTATCTTTACAGGGTCAAGACTATCCATATCCTCGGTGGTGGCAACTTTCATTTCCACCAGAGTTTGCTTGCGGGCAAATTCCTTTTCAGGCTGCTTGGTTTTTTCCGCCGGGTGCGAACAACCGGCGGAAAAAAGAATTAAAAACAATAAGATAAGGCCTTTCCGGTAAAGCATGTCAATTCCCCTCACACACCTAATCTCGTAAAAAAGGAGAAGCAAGCGCTTCTCCTATAACAATCTTTCCAACCTGGGGTTTTCAGTAATACCGGGAATACGCCCCCGCTTTGCCACCGGTTTGCCGTTGACCTCTTTGATATCCATGGTCATGTCAATGGGTGGTGCAGCGGAAATAAAGCTTCCCACACCAAATGCATCCGCCCCCGCTTCACTTAAAGCGATAATTCTTTCCGGCACCAGACCGCCGGAGACAAAAATCTTCACCCTTGCATACCCGGCCCTGTCCAACCGGCAGCGTACCTCGTTAACCAAGCCGGGGGTGACACCGCCCCGCTCGCTGGCGGTGTCCAGGCGGATGCCATCCAGCTTTTCACTTAAAGCCTCCGCCACCCGCAGGGAATCCTCCACTTCATCTTTAAAGGTATCCACCAGCACCAGTCTCAATGCTTCAGGAGGCATCAGTTCATCGTAGGCTTTGGCCACCTTAACCGTGTCACCCACTATCAGGAAAATGGCATGGGGTACCGTACCTGCCGGTTCCCGGCCTAAAAGTTTTGCTCCCAAGATGCAGCTGGCCCCGTCGGCACCGCCGATTATTGCCGCCCGTTCCATTACCGGCGCCACTGCCGGGTGCACGTGGCGGGCGCCAAAGCAGTAGACAGGCTTGTCTCCCGCAGCCTGCTTCGCTTCCCGGGCCCGGGTGGCCCAACCGCTGGAACTGGCCAGCATCCCGAGAAAGACGGTTTCGTAAAATCCGAACTTGTTATAGGGACCCTGCAGCCGCATTACCACCTCGTTGGGTGAAAAACCGTCCCCCTCTTTTAAAGACCATACCTTTACGCCTGTCCCGGCTAAAAGCGTGCGTACTTCCTCAACACCTACCAAAATACCCTCCCTGCGGGTAAAAACCTCCGCAGTCACTTCCGTATTGCCCAAATCCAACTTGTCCAGTATTTCCCGGGTCTTTATAAAATAAATATCAGTGGTCATGCCACCGGTAATCTCTTCATGTTCTGCAGAATGCAACCGGCTGGTCTGGTCTACTTTTAATTCCCTGACCTGTTTTAAGTTTTCCAGTGGTCTCACTTCCTCTTCACTCCCTGCTCAAAAAAAGAAAATGGGAAAAGCATAATTTCCCGGATATTCAAAAAATCATTACTATATTCGTTATAATTTCCGAAAAACCTTTTTTTATAGACAAATTCATACTCCGGAAAGCCGCCGCTGCCGTTGTCACTGACCATATAACCGGCGGTAAATCCGGTAATCCCGCCAGACCCGTTCCACAAACTGACTGGTCTCCGCAAAAGGGATGTTTTCAATTGTTTGTAACTGACCGTCCCAAATACCCTCTTCCAGCCAGCGGGCCACCCGTCCCCGGCCGCCGTTATACGCGGCCAGCACGGCAACAGGGTTGCCGTCAAATTCTGCCATCAAGTTGGCCAGGTACCAGCATCCCAGCATAATATTGTACCGTGGCTGGCTGAGCAGCTCGCTGCGGTATTCGATATTCATCTGCCCCGCAATCCAGCGGGCGGTTTCCGGCATCAGCTGCATCAAACCCCGCGCCCCCCGCTTGGAGCGGGCTTCGGAAAAAAAGCGGCTTTCCACACGGATCACCGCTGCTACAAAATACGGGTCCAATTGAAATTGTTTGCTGTAACGAAAAATATCCTGCCGGTAAGGCAGGGGATAAAATATTTTCCCCAGTCCCTTCCACTGTCCGCTGGCAATCAGGACAACAAATAACACCAAAACGATAAGTAAGACGGTAAGCACCTTATACCAAGGGCGTAAATCGAGCATTAGTTATACCACTCCAGCAACCACTGTTTTAAAGATAGTATATTTACCGAATGAAATTTGCATTACATATCTTTTTCCAAAGCCTGTCCACCTGGTCTATGGTTTCTTCCCGTGAACCGCTGTTATCAATAACTACATCCGCAAATGCCAGCCGCTCTGCTTCGTCAATCTGTGCCTCCATGCGCCGCTTTATCTGGTCTTTACTTATTTTGTCCCGTTGGGCCACCCGGTTCAGGCGCTGTTCAACACCCGCAGTAACCACCCACACCTGGTCCACCTGCCGGTGTAATCCTGCTTCAATTAGCAGCGGCGCATCTATCACCACCACACCCCGGGGATTTTCCTCCAGGGACCTGTCCGCCAGCCGCCTGATAGTTTTTAAAATCTGCGGGTGGGTAATAGCCTCCAGGTCCGACCGCGCCTGACTGTCCCGAAACACCTCTTTGGCCAAGGTCTTGCGGTCAATGGTGCCGTCGGGTCTCAACACCTTCCTGCCAAAACGTTCAACTATTTTCCTGTATGCTGCCCGGCCCGGTTCCACCACCTGCCGGGCGATGACGTCGGCATCAATGATGCAGGCTCCCAGTTCACCCAGGCGCCGGGACACCAGGCTTTTACCGGCACCGATGCCCCCGGTTAGGCCGATAATCATCTTTTCACCTCAAATCTTGGCTAACCCGATAATAATTAAAATCAAGCCGGGCAGCACATTAATCAATTTACCCGCTGTCCATACTGTCCGGGCGTTTTTGCCGCATTGCAAACCTGCAGTTACCATGAACAGTTTACACACTGCCACCAGTAGCGGTGTCAGCCACAGCCTGAAACCCGCCACCGCGGCACCAAAGCCGGCACCCAGCGCATCCATGGCCAGGGCAAAACCCAGTACCAGCGCCTCCCAGGCGTTGATGGTTCCCGACCGGTCAAAATCGGCCTTGGCCGGTTGGCGTAGCACTTCAATCACAATCCCCAATCGGGAAAGATTCAGGTGGAAAACTTTATATGGCTGCGTGTCCCTGATCCTCCTGCTTTCAGGCGCGGATAGCGCCTGAAAAACAAGGTACACACCTACCAGCACAATTACCAGGGCACCCAACCGCTCACCAACGGCAGGATTGAAAAGCTGGCG
This sequence comes from uncultured Thermoanaerobacteraceae bacterium, assembly GCA_964529795.1. Lineage (GTDB taxonomy): Bacteria > Bacillota > JADQBR01 > JADQBR01 > JADQBR01 > CAZGXM01. The sequence goes on along the minus strand of CAZGXM010000067.1, from coordinate 7,287 downwards.
TACAACACCGCCAAAAAACATGGAGACTACCAGTGCCAAAGCTGAAGAAAAACAAATGATTGCCAGCGAAAACACCGGTATCTTAATCCGGCGCATCCCGTAGGCAAAGCCGACACCGAAACCATCCAGACTGACCGCCAAAGCGAAAAACAATGCGGAAAAAAACTCCACCTGTCATTGCCCCCTTCATAAATTCAGCTAATAACCAATATATGTGGGGCAATAACAAGCGTGCCTGTCTTACTTCTGGCAGCGCGGGCAAAAAGAGGTACCCCTGCCGCCCAGACGTATTTTTTCTATTTCCCCGCCACAGCGCAGGCAGGCTTGGCCGCTGCGATTATAGACACTGAGACTGAACTGGTTGCTGCCGCTCTTGCCGGCACCGTCCACATAGTCCCGAAAGGTGGTCCCCCTGTTTTTTATGCCCTGGCGTAAAACGTCAATAACCGCCCGGTACAGTCTTTCCGCCTCATTTTCCGATAAGAAAGAGGCCCTGCGGGCGGGGTGAATTCCGGCCAAAAACAGGGCCTCATCCGCATAAATGTTTCCCAGGCCCGCAACCACCGTTTGGTCCAGCAGCACGGTTTTAACAGGCCGGCTGCTGCCGGACAAGCGGGCATGAAAGTCCGCCGGGAAAAAGTCACTGCTTAAAGGCTCGGGCCCCATGGTTTTCAAACCCCGGATTTCATCCAAGCGGTCACCCGGCAGTAAATACATGCTGCCAAAAGTGCGCATATCGATGAAGTTCAGCCAGGTACCGTCATCCAGTAAAAAAGCCAGGCGCAGGTGGCGGTCTTCCAACCTCTCACCGGTATGAATGAGTTGGCCGGTCATGCGCAGGTGAATGACCCAGGTATAGTTTCCCTCCAGCCGCAGCAAAAGATATTTGCCCCGGCGGTCCACCGTCTCTATGGTACGATTAACCAGCAGGCGGCGAAACTCCGCAACCTCCGGCTTTTTGACAATTCTCTCCAAATAAATATAAATTTCTCTTACCCGGCGGCCCAGTAAGTGCGGCTCCAGCGTCCGCCTCACCGTCTCCACTTCCGGCAGTTCCGGCATGTTGTCACTTCCTTCAAACAGACTTGAAGCATTTGATAAGCATTCTTCCTATGCCAACGGCTCCAACCGGTACCAGTCCGGCCCGCTCTTCATGTCCACAACCAGCGGTACATCCAGTTGGTAAGCCTGTTCCATCCGCTGCTTGACTTCCGCTGCCACACTTTCCAGCAGTTCATTTTCCACTTCCAGGATTAACTCGTCGTGCACCTGCAGTAGCATTTCCACTCCGGAAACACCTGTCAGATATTCATCCACCGCCAGCATGGCCAGCTTGATGATATCCGCGGCGCTGCCCTGGATTGGCGTGTTCATTGCCGTACGTTCACCGAATTTACGCACATTCCAGTTGGAACTCAGTAAATCCGGCAGGTAACGCCGGCGGTTTAGCAGGGTGGTTACGTAGCCGTCCTCTCTGGCCCGGAAAATCACCCGGTCAATCCATTCCTTAACCCCATGATAGCGTTCAAAATAGCGGTCAATATAATTTTGGGCCCGTTTACGGCTGATCCCCAAATCCCGGGCCAAACCGAAATCACTGATACCATAGACAATACCGAAATTAACCGCCTTGGCACTACGCCGCATCTCCCTGGTTACCTGCTCTATGGGCACGCCAAAAACCTCGGCGGCAGTACGGGTGTGGATATCCTCACCGTTATAGAATGCCTGTTTTAACGTATTATCTCCGGAAATGTGGGCCAGCACTCGCAGTTCGATTTGGGAGTAATCAGCCGCCAGCAGTACTCTGCCAGGAACTGACGGGATAAATGCCCGGCGGATTTTCCGCCCCAACTCCAGCCGCACCGGGATATTCTGCAAATTGGGTTCGGTACTGCTCAACCTTCCCGTGGACGTGATGGTCTGGTTAAAGGTGGTATGAATTTTCCCGGTCTCCGGGTCTATCAGTGGTTTCAGCCCCTCAATATAAGTGGACTTCAGCTTTACCAGCGTCCTGTATTCCAGGATTTTCGCCACAATCTCGTGTTTCGGCGCCAGTTCTTCCAGTACCTGGGCGCTGGTAGAGTAACCGGTTTTGGTTTTTTTCAGCGGCGGCAGACCCAAATCTTGAAATAAAACCGCTCTCAACTGTTTGGGGGAATTAATGTTAAATTTCCTACCTGCCAGCCTGTATATCTCCCCGGTTAACCGGGCTATGCCTTCTTCCAGCATTTCTCCCATCTGTTCAAGCTGCTCCCGGTCAACTTTTATGCCCGCTGCTTCCATCCTGGCAAGGACTTTTTCCAGCGGCAGCTCCACCTCCCGGTAAAGCTTTTCCATGCCGCCCTGCTTTAATTTTTCTCTTAACACCGGTGCCAAACGGAAAACCGCCTCCGCCCGGCAAGCCCAACCGGCAGCCTCGTCACCCGTTGTCAGTGCCAAATCCAAGTGCTCCACCGCCAGCTGGGGCAGTTCATGGCTGCTCAACGAGGGATTAAGTAAATACCCTGCCAGCAGTGTATCATCCTCCATCACCAGTCCATCCAATCCCAGGGCACGGTAAGTCAATTTGGCATCATGGGTAATAATTACCGCACACCCGGCAAGAAAACCACGCAAGGTTTTCAGGTTATCATCACCCGGGGAAACCGCCAGCATGGTTTCACCGTCGGACAAACCTATGCCTTCGATAACCACCCTGGAATATGTGCTGCCGCCGGGCTGCAGGTACAGGGCCAGGGGCCGGGTGCGGTTAAATGCTGCCAGCTTGGCGTCCAAATCAATGCTTTCTGCCGCCACCGTTATTTCACCCATTGCTTTACCGGCGGGTGCATCTTCCATCCGCTCCAGGACCTGTCCCACCAAGCTGGTAAACTCCAATTCCTTGAACAGTTTCAACACCCGGGAGTAATCCGGCTTCTGCACACAACAGCTTTCCAAATCCAGTTCCAAAGGCACCTCACGGTAAATTGTGGCCAATTCCTTACTGAGCGCCGCCTGTTCCCTGTGCTCTTCCAGACGTTCTTTCAGCTTTTTCCCGGATACCCGGTCAATGTTTTCCAGCACCTTTTCCAGCGAACCAAATTTAGAGATAAGCTTCAGGGCGGTCTTTTCCCCCACTCCCGGCACGCCGGGAATATTATCGGACTGGTCCCCCATCAATCCCTTGACATCTATGAGTTGCTGCGGCTCCAGCCCGTACTTCTCTCTCACCGCCTCCAGGTCAAAACACTCCACTTCCGAGATCCCTTTTCTTGTCAAGAACACTTGAACTGTCGGTGAAACCAACTGCAGCACATCCCGGTCACCGGTAACAACCAGGGTGCTAAACCCCTGCTTTTCCGCAGCCAGGGTAAGCGAGCCAATCAGGTCATCCGCCTCGTAGTTTTCCAGTTCATACATACTTACCCCCAACGCCTCCAGCACCCGTTTTACCAGTACAAACTGGGGCCTCAGCTCCGGCGGCGTCGCCTTACGGGTTCGCTTGTATTCCTCAAACCTGTCGTGGCGAAAGGTAACCTTACCCTTATCAAAACAAACGGCAACATAATCCGGCTGCTGTTCGTCCAAAACCTTTAAAAACATCTTGGTAAAACCGTAAACCGCATTGGTATACTGCCCGTCCTTATTCTGCAGCAGCGGCAGTGCGTAAAAAGCCCGGTGAATAAGACTGTTGCCGTCTATAACCAGGAATTTTTTCATTACGTTATCCCCCTTATTCGCAGCGATTTTCTTAAAAAATTTCCAATTAACTACTTGACATCATACCGCTACTCTCAAACTGACCCGAACCATCCTCAAATTTTCATCCCCGTATCTTCCAATACCAGTGCCGGCGTACCCGGCTGCCAGCCAAAGTCCAACCCCAGTTCCCGGGAAAGTTCGGCGGTGATCCGGTTGATACGGTCGGCAGCCGCGCCCGCCGCCACTTTGGGCTGGGACTGGGGGATGACAACGGGGCTGACTGCAGCGCTTTCCACCCCCAGGGGCGAGAGCGTCACTTCCAGCAGCAAGCCCTCGGTGGTCTGCCGGGAAAAGTTCTGGTCGAAAATAAAGTTCCCCAAGCTGTAGGCGATTAAACCATGCTTGTATCGCTCCAATCCCTGTAAGGTATGGGGATGGTGGCCGATAATCAGGTCCGCACCGGCATCAATCAGGCGGTGGGCCAACTCCCGCTGGGAATCTCCGGGGCGATACTGGTATTCATTGCCCCAATGCAGAGACAGTACCACCACGTCAACTTTTTCCGCCAAGTCCTTGACATCCGCCAGCATCTCATCCACATATGCCGGCCCCGCCGGGGCAATGCCCGGCTGGTTTTCCGTGGCCATCAGCATTCTCGGGTAACTGCGGCTCCAGATAATATCCGCCATCTCGCTGTAGGCCAGAAAGCCGATTTTTAGGCCGTTTTTTTTCACAATTACCGGCTTTCGTGCATCATGAATACTTTCTCCACCGCCCACTGCGAGGATATTGTTTTCACTGAGAATATCAAGCGTTTCCAGGAAAGCCTCCCTGTCATAGTCCAGCGCATGGTTATTAGCCACGCTGACCAGGTCAAAACCCGCCTCAATCAAAGTTTCTGCAGCATCCGGTTTTGCCCGGAACCAGATGCCCTTTTGCGGCAGGGGGCGGCCGCCGGTACCGATGGGAGACTCCAGGTTGCCAAAAGTCAAATCAGCCCGGGATAGCCTTTCCGCCACTTCCTTGACAGGATAGACATTTCCGTATTTCTCCATCAGCCGACCCACCTTGCGGGCCAGCATTACGTCCCCCACTGCCGCCAGGGAAACCCTTGTGCTCTGGCTTTCCAGCTCAAAAGCAGGTACCGCCTCATGCGCCGTTACCACCCAGCCGGCGCTGTACAGCGGCAGCACCATTAATCCCGCAGCAAACAGTGCCAAACCAACACCCGGAACTAAATATTTTAAAAGGGATCTAAGAAACATTTTCGGCATCCTCTCCACAACTGTTCCTTACATAAAAATTCGGTGTGCAGGCTCTCATATCCTGCACACCGTTTTATTACTCTTTTATTACTCTGCACTGTTCTTACTCTTAAATCTGACCAGCGCAACAATCACCAATATCACCGCCGCCAGCAGCAGCAAAATAGGCAGCAGCGCGCCAAAACCGACCAGCGCTTCACCCAACCCCTTGATCAAGCGGTTGGTGGAAAGGATAAACGCCTGGACGGTACGGGACCATACCCCACCCATTCCCGTAGTGCTGATCTGGGTTTTAGGGACTTCCTCCTGTCTCAGGGAAACATCAATGGTAGCCAGGTCAGTCATGTGAGTCAGGTATTTCAACTGTCCTTCCTGTACCTCGATTTCCTGGCGCACCCGGCTCAACTCACGCCGTACCTGCATGATATCCTCTATCTTTTCCGCTTTATCAAGGATTTTTAAGAGGCTCTCTTCCTCTCCCTTCATCACCTTCAGCCGCGCTTGTGTATCATAATATTCCCGGGTCACGTCCTGACCGCCCATGGAAGAATCCTTTATTTCACCCAGCGTGTGAATTTCATCCACAACGGCATTGAATTTATCCCGGGGGACCCGCAACGTCAAACTGGCATAATAATGATCCTCTTTCTCCTTCCTGATATTTGCCGACTGGATGTAACCGCCAAATTTTTCCACCATTTGACGCAGTTGCTTTTCCGCTGCCGGTACATCCTTCACTTCCACCATAAAGCTTGCCCGCCGGATTACCTTGCGCTCAATCTGTGCTTGTTCCGTCTCTGGCGGCAGTGCTTTCTCTTTTTGAATCCCGGCAGCTTCCAGGCGGTCGGCAATTTTCATATCCTGGCTTCGAACCTCTCCGCCTTCCGTAACTCTCGCCTTACTATAGTTTGCTTTTTCCTCGGCTATTTGCATCTTGGACGCCCTGTCATACTGAGATTCGTCGGCAATATCCGCCTTGCTGCCCAGTGGCTGCAGCCATAAATTCATGATGCCGACAACTCCGATAAACACCAACAACAGGGCCGCTACCGCGGACAGAGGCAGCCAGGGTGAGCGCACCACCCTGCTCACAAAGGAGGGACGCTGACTTCCCATATCATTCTTTTCTGCCTGCAGTCGCTGGCGCAACTGCTGCCGGAACTCCACCGGCGGTTCCACTTCGGCCATGGAACGCAGCATGGTAACGGTTTCTCGCAAACCTGCCAGTTCCCGGCGGCAGTGACCGCATTCCTTCAGGTGCTCTTCCAAATGCTCTGTTTCGCCTTCAGTTAATGCCTGGTCCAAATATGCCGAAAGCATTTCCTGATAATTTTCGCATGTCATTGTCCTCCCTCCTTTCACTTAGTTAGACGTTGGTGTTTAGCCATTTGTTCCCGGTCGGTCAGTATTTTATCTTTCAAGGCCTTACGTGCCCTGCTCAGTCGTGATTTTACCGTTCCCAGCGAGCAGTCGAGTTTCATAGCGATTTCCTCGTAGCTGAGACCCTGGATTTCCCGCATCACCACCACCATCCGGTACTCCGGTGTCAGAGCCCTTATCAAACCGCCCAGGTACTCCTGCAGTTCCTTGTCTTCGTAAATCTTTTCCGGTACTGCCGACCAGTCCGCCGTTTGCTTGGGAATTTCGCCCTCTGCAAACACCAGGGGTTGGTCCAACGACACTTCCCGGCGTTTGCTGCGCTTGCGCAGTTCATCCCGGCAAACGTTGGCAGTAATATGATAAAGCCAGGTCTTGAAGGAAGCTTCGCCTCTGAACTTGCTGATGGAGCGAAAAGCCTTCAACATGGCTTCCTGGGCCAAATCACTGGCGTCCTCATGATTGCCCATAAACCTGTAAGCAATGGTATATATCTTCTTTTCGTACCGGGTAATTAACATTTCAAAAGCCTCCACATCACCGGCTCTGCTTTTCTCCAAGAATTGGTCATCAGCCAAACTCACCGTAAAGCCCCCTTTCATGACAGCCCTCATCCCTATTTGGGTGTGAAACAACTTTATTTTGTTCCCTAAATTCTATGACAAAAAAATATGTCCGTCACCGTGGACTGCTAAACTGCCGGTAATTAACCGCCAAATAAAATATCGAATATATCCATGGCATCAAAGCTGCCTTTGCCTTCCAGGATATGCAGGTTATATACTTCGGTAAATCCACAGTTTTTACAGGAAACAAACAAGTATTTATTCATTTGAATATCAAACATTCTGGACAAACCCGTGCCGGACATAGCCAAACGCTTGGTATGCGCACCAACGTTACCACATTTGCCGCACTTGAATTCATCCTGAAAACGCCTTTCCAAACTCATGGGTAAACC
>CAZGXM010000066.1:0-14110 GCA_964529795.1 uncultured Thermoanaerobacteraceae bacterium | reverse complement strand
TGCTCCCATTAAGCGCATCGGCGCCCCGTTTGCGCCTATTCCATTTGCAACTAATTTGGAAAATGCTTATCTACCCGGTGAAGAAGATATAATTGAAGCGGTCAAGTCAGTGGTATAAAAGGTGATTGGGAAATGGATAGCCGAGCGCGGCTGTCCGTTTCCCCTTATTAGAAGGGGTGCGGTTATGTCTACAGTTGGGATTATTGCCAATCCGGCTTCCGGAAAGGATATCAGGCGTTTGGTGGCTTATGCCACTGTTTTTGACAATATTGAGAAGGTGAATATTGTAAGACGGGTTTTGCTGGGGATGGAAGCGGTAGGAGTTAGGCGTGTCCTGTTTATGCCGGACTATTTTGGCATCGCCCGCCAGGCTTTGGACGGGCTTACCGGTCAGGATAGTTTAAAGATGGAGGTTGATTATCTCGATATTCCCCTGACCGGCGGGCAGGAGGACTCCCTGGCGGCAGCCAAGTTGCTGGCAGAGTACCGGGTTGGCTGCATTGTCACTTTAGGTGGCGACGGGACCAACAGGATAGTAGCCAAAGGGTGCGGCGACATTCCGCTTCTGCCCGTATCTACCGGAACCAATAATGTTTTTCCCACTATGATTGAAGGGACTATTGCCGGGTTGGCTGCTGGACTGGTGGCTACCGGAAAAGTGGCCCGGGAAGTGGCGGCTGCCAGGATGAAAAAGATAGTCATTCTTTTGAATGGCCGGGAAGAGGATTTGGCCCTGGTGGATGCCGTGGTGTTAAAGGAGCAGTTCATCGGCTCCCGGGCCATTTGGGATGAAGGGAAAATTAAAAAGATTGTGGCAACCCGCGGGGAAGCTGCCAATATCGGGATAGCTTCAATTGTAGGCGCTTTGCACTCGCTGCCCCCAAATGACCCGCACGGTATCGCCGTGGAATTAGGTCCGGCAAAAACAAAGGTACTGGCAGCTTTAGGCCCCGGACTGGTAAGAACCGTTTCCGTGGCTGGTTACCGTCTATTGAATGCCGGCGACACGGTGGCGGTGGACACAGTTCCCTGTGTGATAGCGGTTGACGGGGAACGGGAATTGGAGGTTGGGCTGCGGGACCGCGTGGAACTGCAGCTGCGCAGCCACGGCCCTGTGGTCGTTGATATCAAAAAGACAGTGGATGCAGCGGCCCAACAGGGTTTGTTCAGATTAACTTGACGTTTTAAGGAGGAAGGAAATCATGGCAGTAAAAGTACTCATGCCCAAGCTTGGTCTTACTATGAAAAGAGGAAAGATTGCCAAGTGGATAAAGCAAGAAGGTCAAGAGGTAACTAAAGGCGAGGATTTGTTGGAAATAATAACGGAAAAAATTACCAATGTGATGGAAGCGCCAGCAAGCGGCGTTCTATATAAAATTTTGGCCGAAAAGGGAAGAAATGTTCCTGTAACTGTCCCCATTGCTGTAATTGCTGAACCCGGTGACGATGAGACCGCGCTTCAGCAGGTAGTTGAAGAGGCTCAGGTCGAATTGGACAGCAGTGAAGCTAAAGATACTAAAAAAAAGACCACCGAAAAAGAAACTAAAAAAGAAGTCCAGCCAATACGGGTGGATGGCACCCGGAAAATATCTCCACGGGCTTTACGCTTGGCACAAGAAAAGGGGATAGATATAGACTATGTGATCGGCACCGGGCCAAACGGCAGGGTGACTGAAAAGGACGTCAACAATTACCTGCAAGAACTGGATAAAGAAAAGCAGCCTGAAGTAATCCCCTTTGAAGGCATGCGGGGTATCATCGCGGAACGCATGTCCGAAAGCAGCCGCAATGCCGCAAGGGTGACAATTATGCAGGAAGTTGACATAACCAATCTCCAGGACCTGAGGGAGAAAATCAACAATACTTTCCAGGAACAAGGAAAGGGGAAAGTGTCATATACCGACCTGATTGCGGTGGCAGTGGCCAGGGCGCTCAAGGAACATCCAGTTATGAATGCCCGGGTATCTGCTGAGGAGATTGAACTTTGTAGTTCCGTAAATCTGGGAATTGCTGTGGCTTTGGAGGACGGCCTGATAGTGCCGGTTGTTCACCAGGCGCATAGACTGTCTTTGTTACAGATGTCCGAAAAAATCAAATCGGTGGCTGAAAGGGCCCGCAGTGGCGAACTGGATTCTAAGGAACTTCAAGGTGGTACCTTCACCATCACCAACCTTGGCATGTTCGGAGCAGAAGGCTTTACGCCCATTATCAACCCGCCGGAAACGGCAATTTTAGGTATCGGTACAATTACTGAGAAACCGGCGCTTAAAGACGGTAATTTAGAAAGACGCACCTTTATGACCATGAGCCTTTCATTTGACCATCGCGCTGTAGACGGCGCCCCTGCAGCCCAGTTTTTAAGCAGGGTCAAGGAAATATTAGAAGACCCCCATCCTCTGTTCCAAATGGAGGGACCGAATATCAGCCGTCCTTTGGCAGCCGGAGGCGGTAAAGACCCCAACAAATTAATGCAGGATTTTGTCAGCGGTATTGAATGGCTCAACGAAGAGGCTCCGGATATTGCTGTCGGCTTCAATTCCTTGATGGCCCCCGTTTTTGCTGAAGGAGAACTGTCCACCAAGGAAAAAGAGTTGATAGCCGTAGCGCTGTCTGTTTATATCAAGTGTGAGTACTGCATTTCTCACCATGTGCATAATGCCGTGGCAGCGGGAGCGGAGCCTGATGAAATACTGGAAGCTGCCGGAGTAGCCGTAGCTTTTGGCGGCGGACCGGCCATGGCTTACACGGTAACACTTGTTAAGGAATGTATAAAGGCTTTTTGTGCGGAGTAAGTTTACGGGGGATTTGAAAATGGCTACTCAATGCCACTGTCTTGATCTCGGTTTCATGGCTTACATGGAGGCATATCAAATTCAACAAACTCTCCAGCGGATGCGGATTGCTGGAGTTATCAAGGATGTCCTTATCCTGGTGGAACATGCTCCGGTGCTCACGGTGGGACGGAATGGAGGGTTCCAGAATATCCTGGCGGCGGGTGAAGCGCTGAAAAGCCAGGGAATCTCAGTTTATGAAGTGGAACGGGGCGGTGACATTACGTACCACGGTCCCGGACAGCTGGTGGGCTACCCTATTATTGATTTGAAAATGAGGGACCGGGACCTGCACCGTTACGTACGCCAGCTGGAAGAAGTGATTATCAGGACTCTTGACTGTTATGGTATTATAGCCGGCCGAAAAGATGGTTATCCCGGCGTGTGGGTTGGCAGCCGGAAGATTGCCGCTCTGGGAGTAGCCGTGAAAAAATGGGTAACCATGCACGGATTTGCTCTTAACATTGCCTGCAACCTGGAACATTTCCAGTTGATTGTACCCTGCGGCATTTCCGGTTGCGGTGTCACTTCCATGGTCGATGTTTTAGGGCGGGAGCAGGATTTTGCAGCGGTGTCCCGGGTAGTTAGGGATAAATTTGCCTGGGTTTTTGAAGTGGAGTTGGAACCGCTTTCTTTGAATGATTTGTATAAACAAAAGATAATAGCCAGAAGTTCATACCGTGCTGAAGAAGCAGTGGGAAAGTGTCTTGACAGATAATTGTTTCCAGTTACATGTTTGAGGGAAATTTGCTACCGGAGGGGTGAAAAGTTTGGCAGTTATTGAAGGGTATGAAATGCCGGAAGGGCTTTATTATACTGAGGACCATGCCTGGTTAAAGGTGGAGGATGGCAATAAAGCAAGGATTGGATTGAGCGATTTTGCACAAAAATTGGCGGGGGAAATTTCCTTTGTCAAGGTGCCCAAAGTGGGGAAAAAAGCCGTCCTCGGGAAATTGCTCTTTTCCCTGCAGTCGGGAAAATGGGCCGGTAAAGTCATGATACCTGTGACCGGGACCATAGTGGAGGCTAACAAAGATTTACTCTACGAGCCCCGGTTAATCAACCGGGACTGCTACGGGGCCGGATGGGTGGCAGTAATAGAAGCCAGCAACCTTTCCGAAGACTTGGCCAAGTTGATGACAGGAGAGGCGGCTCACCAGTGGCTGCAAAAGGAAGTGGCTCGACTGGAGGCTGAAAAGGATAACTAGCTACCGCAGGAAGGGGGGAATTACCCTTGCTAGACCGGATAAAGCACGATTTTGGCTTGCGGTATACGGAATCTTACTTTGAAAGGCAGTTTTATACCAGGGATTTGGCTTATATTCCCAACTTTTTGGTTTCACTGGTGGCAAAACCACTGCCGGATATGGTTGTGAGACCGGTTGATGCTGAAGAAGTGAGCCGGATTGTCACTTTCGCTTCCGAGAACAATATTGCGGTAACACCCAGAGCGGGTGGCTCCACTGCAGTGGGTGGTTGTGTGCCGGCAAAAGGCGGTATTGTTGTTGATTTAAACGGTTTACAGGGTGTTGTGAATTTTTACCCGGATGATGAAAAAGTGAGAGTTCTGCCGGCTACTACCTTGGCGGAGCTGGACGGTTACCTGCGTCAAAAAGGTTATTGTGTCTGTTCATATCCTTCCAGCATTAATGTTGCCACCGTTGGCGGTTGGCTGTCAGGCAGAGGATACGGTATGGGCAGTATCCGCTTTGGCCCGCTGGTGGAGCAGGTAAGCTCGCTGGAGGTGGTTCTCCCTTCAGGAGTAATAAAGCGTTTGACCCGGAAAACAGACCCGCCCCTGCAGTGGTTTGCCGGCAGTGAAGGGACTTTAGGCATTATTACCGAGGTAGAACTCAAGGTAAGGCCTATACCGGAAATTATGGGACATTACCTGGTTACCGGTGAAAATTCAAAGGACTTGCTGCAGGCGGCACGGGAATGTGTCAGTGAGCTGTCAGCTATTACCCATAACATGCACTTTAACAGCAGCTTATTTAATCATGCTTTAAAGAGGAAAGGGTTAACGGAAGAGAAGCTGGGAGATTATCACAGCCTGGCCATAGATTTGGAAGGAAGTCCCGTTTCTTTGACAAAAGCGGAAGCGTTTCTCCGGGGGGTTGTGGATAAATACGGCCTTGCTCTCATGGGCCCTGAAGCTGCTCTGGAAGAGTGGGAGACGAGATTCCAAGCGTTGAGGATTATGCGGGTTTTTCCCTGCTTGCTGGGAAGTGAACTGCTGATACCGGTTAATTCCTTTCATAATTACCTGCAGCAGGTAGAGGTATTGGGCCGCCGGGCCGGGGTAGAGATGCTTACCTATGGTCACATAGTGTCACGGGACCTGGCTACGGTTATGACCTTGTACCGTTCGGACGAAAGGCAAACTTGGCGGTATCTTTGTGATACCAGTTTAATAATGGAAATTTACCGTGTTGGCCGGAGGCTGGGCGGAGTACCATATTTGACCGGTTTTTGGAACACTCCGTATGTAAAAGATATCTACTCACGGGAAGAATTGCGGGAGTTAAAGAGACGTAAGACTTTATTGGATCCCGGTGGGATTATGAATCCCGGGAAAGTTTACGGCCCGCCGCCGCTGCTGCAGCCGCATCTGTACGTTTTGGGCATGAAAACATTGGGACTGCTGCGGCGAATTTTGCCAAAGGGGGTGCAGGACCATGCGCAGCAGTAAGGCAGCGTTTCAAGGCTTGGCAGAAGAGGCAAGAATTTGTGCAACTTGTGGTTCCTGCCGTTCGGTATGTCCCGTATATGCTGAGATAGGTTGGGAATCGGCAGCGCCTCGCGGGAAGATAACACTGGCAAAAAAGATTTTTGTTGAAGGTGAAGAGCACTTTCTTTCCGAGCAATATGTTAAACGCGCTTTTCAGTGTACCTTATGCGGCAGCTGCGCGGAGGTCTGCCCTGCCCGGATAGATACACGCGAGCTGTGGCAGGAGATGCGCCAAGCGATTACAGACCGGGGGAAGGCACCAGCAGTATTTAATCGGATTGCGAAAAATATACACAATAACAAAAATATTTCCGCCAACACCAATGACGGCCGTTTGGATTGGGCTGATGACCTGGATGATCCCGAGTGTATAGAACCGTCCGAAACCAACGAAGTCGGCTATTTTGTTGGCTGCGTGGCTGCTTTTTATCCGATGGCGTCGGAAATTCCCCTGAGTTTTGTCAATATCATGGATATGCACAATGTTAAGATAACTGTTTTGGGGACAGAGGAATGGTGCTGCGGTTTTCCGCTATTGGCTGCCGGGCGTAACGATGAAGCCCGGTCTCTTGTTGAACATAATGTATTAAAAATCGGACAGCTCGGGATAAAAACTCTTGTTATATCCTGTCCCTCTTGTTACCACACGTTTAGTCACCACTATCCCAAGGTAATAGGTAAGCCTCTGGGCTTTGCGGTCGTGCATGCTGCCCAGTATCTGAGCTGCCTCATTGAACAGGGCAAGATAGACTGGTCAGAATATGCGGAACTTGACGAAGTGGTTACCTACCATGATCCCTGTGATTTGGGGCGCAACAGCGGAATTTATGATGCCCCCAGGAACACTTTAAAGAACATTCCCGGGGTAACTTTTGTGGAAATGGAGCACAACCGGGAAAATGCCCTCTGCTGCGGAGGGGGAGGAAATTTGCAGGCTGTTGATCCCGGATTGACTGCTGCCATTGCCGAGCGTCGCATAGAAGAAGCCCTTAAAACGGGGGCCACTACATTGGTTAGTGCCTGCCAACAGTGTGTCCAGGTTTTGACCGAAGCTGCCCGGCGCAAGAAGGCTGGAATTCAGGTGATGGATATTAATCAGTTGCTCTGGATGGGTTGGGAATAGAGTGATTTTTACGGAAGAGGTGAACGGTTTTGCAAGTAGGTGAGTGGTCCTTTCCCGAGGGTCTTTTATACAATAAAGAGCATCTATGGCTGAAAATTGAAGATTTTGTTGCTACCGTCGGTTTAACGGATTATGCTCAGGACACCAGGGGTGATGTTTTATACCTGGGACTTCCGAAAATAAATCAGCAGGTGCAGAAGGGAGACGCTGTTGCCACTATTGAAACCGGTAAATGGGTTGGCAGGATACTTGCGCCGGTTGCAGGCACTATTGTGGACGTTAACCGGCAGCTGGTAAGCACACCGCAGCTTATTAACCAAGATCCTTACGGTGAAGGCTGGATTTTTCGTGTGCGTATTACAAACCGGAAAGAAATAACTTGGCTGTTGCAGTGTGAGGAGTTTTATTCCTGGTTGAAGGCGGAGCTGGGTAAACGGTAGTATGTTGTGAAAAAGGATAGGTGAAAGGATGGATATTTTTCAATTGGATGTCTTGGTAGTGGGTGCCGGACCCGCCGGATCTATGGCCGCCCGGGAGGCTGCCGGTCAAGGGGCTAAGGTGCTATTGATAGAACGAAAGAGAACAGTCGGTATTCCGGTGCAGTGTGCGGAATATGTCCCTGGTTCCCTTGGGGAATTTTCCAATACCTTGGCTGAAAGCATAGTGCAAAAGATTAAAGGGATTCATACCTTTATTCGACAGGAACATGCGGCTTATACAAGGGCACCCGGGTTTATCGTCGACCGCAAAATCTTTGACCGGAATCTGGCCCATGAAGCCCGGGATGCCGGAGTTAATTTGGTGACCGGTGCCAGACTGGTGGAAAGAAGCCCGGTTGGGGTAATAGTTAATTATGGTGGTAAAGGGTTTCAGGTGGTGCCAAGGATAATTATCGGTGCTGACGGGCCCAGGTCTTTGGCTGCAGGTTGGATTAATGACTTCAAACCGCCATTGGCGGTGGCTGCCCAGTATACCATGGAATTAAACAGGCAGATGGAGGATGTGGAGATTTATTTGGATGAAGCTTATCCAGGGGGTTATGCCTGGTTATTTCCCAAAGGTCAGGTATGTAATTTGGGCGTGGCCGTAGATCCTAAGCTGGGTGGAAACGTCACGGCAGCTTTAAGAAGCTTTGTGGAGACAATTTTCAAAACAGGCAGGCTGCGCAGTACTGAGCCGGTAGACAAGACAGCTGGGTTTATACCTATCAGCGGCGCTTTGCCCAGTACAAGAAAAGGGAATATCCTGCTTGCCGGTGATGCGGGGGGCTTTACGCATCCAATCACCGGAGGCGGTATTTTACATGCTTTGATAACCGGCCGGCTGGCCGGGAAAATATCCGCTCGAGCGCTCCAGGAGGGTGACTTATCTCTCTTGGAGGATTATGAAACTGCCTGGAAAGCTATTTTGGGTGAAACCTTGGCACGAGCTGTAGGGAAACGCAATTATCTAGCCGCCCAATGGCAAAACCGGGGACCAAAAGATTTCCAAACGCTTGCCAGGCAGACATGGATTGTGTTCCCGGAATACTACCAAAATATATATTAGTTAAGGAAGATAAAGAGAAAAAAGCTTGGAAAATATGATGCGGATTTATTAACGGAATACTCAAAGGTGGGAAGGGCGATGATGGAAAACTTGGAAAGTCCAAACTTCGTTCTGACAAGTTCAGCTGCTGCTATAACTCTTAATCTGAAAAAAGGGAAATTTTACCGCGGGGCTGAAAGCTATTGTGCATACCGGCCTGGTTTCTGCAAGTCAGGCGACAGAGTTAAAGGCTGCAGCATCCCATGAATCATTGACGCCTGATTTGTTTTGGCATGCTGTGGTCCTGCTCATTAAGAAAAGAAAAGCAAAAGCCATTTTATTGCACTATCCGGCGTAATAATATCGATACCAAATCAACCAAAAATACCAGCAGCACGTAAAAAATCAACAGCAGGGTTACTTCGGTAAAATGAAACCAGCTCATGCTTAGCCGGAATTGCTGTCCCAGGCCGCCTGCACCGACAAAACCAACCACGATGGTGGTACGGATAATGACTTCCCAGCGGTAAAGGAGGTAGGTCAAAAACTTGGGGGTCACCTGGGGCAGTACCCCGTAGAGTAACATTTGTGCAGTGCTCGCACCGCTGCTGCTCAGGGCGACAAGCGGTTTGCGGTCCAGGTCTTCCACCACTTCCGTACATAGTTTACCCAGGATACCAAAGTTGTGTAGTCCCAGGGCAACGGCACCGGGGAGAATACCTGGCTGGAATACGAAGATAATTAGCATGGCCCAGATTAATTCCGGCACTGCCCGGGAGAAGATGTATAAGCCTCTCAACAGCACAAACAATACCACGCCCAACAACCGGATGCGGGCAAGGGTCAGGGAACCGTCAGCTGCGGTACGGGCAGCGGGAATGACTGTCAGCAGCATGCCTATCCCGGCAAATCCAATAGCCATAACGCTCATTTGCAGGGTTTGATAACTGAGTACCAAGGCATTCCGCCATTTAACCGGGTTCAGCAGTGCGGAATCGGGGTTACCAATGCCCAGGAGGTTGACAAGAAATTCACCTGCCTGTTGGAAAGTAGCGGCAGAAAAAAGTGACAGAATGCTGCTGCCTTCGTCGGTGAGAATAAAGCGCCAGGAAGCGGTTACCAGTACCAGGGCTGCGGCCAAAGACATGTTGACAGCATTAACCCGTGTTGTCAATGTTGTAATTGTTCCCGGTATGGTTATTCGGTTGAAGAAACGGGTAAGGGGTCTAGCCAGCACTACATCACCAGCTTTCTTCTCAGCATGCTGCTCCAAATGTCCACCAGTATTATCAGCGCAACAAGAAAGAAAATGAAAGTCCAGGTTTCATTGTATTTCAGGTCCTGGAGGGAAACTTGTATCTGGTAGCCCAGGCCGCCCAGACCAATGAAGCTCATGATGGCGGCGGAGCGGATGGCACATTCAAACCTGTACATGGTGTAACTGAGCATATCCGCCAGCGCCAGGGGTAAGCGCCCGTAAAGAAGTATTTGACATTTGCCGGCACCGGTAGTGGCCAGTGCTTCCAGCGGCTCCCCGGGTACATCATTTAACAAGTCGGCAAAAATCCTGCCCAAGATTCCCCCGTAAGGGATGGCCAGTGCCAAAATGGCGGCATAGGGAGAGAGCCCGATGGCGGCAGCAAACAGCCAGGCCCACACCAGCTCATGAATGGCCCGCATGAATCCCAGCAAGCCGCGGAAGAAGCCGACTGAAAAAAAGCGGTTCAGGGGACGCGCGGCCAACACTCCCGATGCCAGGATGCCCAGAGGAAAAGCAACAACCAGAGCGAGGGACATGCCGGCGCTGGCATAGGCCAGGGTACGCCAAGCAGACTGCAGGGCCAGCTTGATGATCCCGACTGACAGGTCCGGCTTTGCCATGGCGCTTAATATCTGCATTAAAGTGGTCATGCCGCCGGGGTGAAACAATTTTTCCCCCCAGTGAACGGAAAAGAGACTCCAGATGAATGCGGCTATTAACAGTAGTGACAGAAAGGGCGGGTTTTGTAATTGCAAGCATGCCCTTTTCATAAGAATCAATCCTCCAGGGTGTAGAGCCTGTTCAGGTCGTCACGGTTTATGCCTGTATTTGGGCGGTCGAAAAGCAGCTTTCCCCGGCGCAGGGCAATCACCCGGGGAAAGTACTGCAGGGCGTAGTCCACCGAGTGCAGGCTGACTACGAGAGTGTGGTTCTCTTCCCCGGAAAGCCTGGCAAGCATGGACAACAGGTCTTCTGCCCGGGTGGGGTCCAATGAGGACACCGGCTCATCGGCCAAAACCGCCCGGGGTTGCTGGACCAGCAGCCTGGCCAGTGCCACCCGCTGCTGCTCGCCACCGGACAGGTTTGCGGTCTTTTCGTAAAGTTTTTCCGGTATGCCCACCCTTTCCAGCGCATGCCTGGCTTTGTGCTTTTCCTGGGGAACAACCAGCGAGAGCAGGGAACGGAAAAATCCCCACTGGCCCAGGCGCCCGGCCAGCACATTGTGAATGACGGGCAGCTGGTCAACCAGGTTGAACTGCTGCTGCATCATTCCTACCTGGCGGGCCAGCTGCTTGCCCGGCTTGAGGGTGTCAGCCGGATTGCCGTTAATTAGCACTTTGCCACTGTCAGGTTTTACCACGCCGGCAAGAATTTTCAGCAGGGTGGTTTTGCCCGAGCCGCTGGGTCCGATCAGGGCCAGCCGCTCTCCCGGTTTTATTGCCAGAGAAAGGTGGGAGAGTGCCACTTTTCCGTTAAATGACTTGCTGACCTTTTCCAGCAGAAACAAGGGTTTTGGTGTTAAAGTCTTATCCCGGTTCATTTAATGACCCCTAATTTTTCCGCTACCTGCCGGATGGCCTGGTAGTTTTCATTTTTGCTTTCAATAAAGCGGTCTGTTTGGAACAGATTGAGGATGTCCGCCTGGTCACTTCCCATGGAAAGCAGGGCTTTCTTTACTTTTTCCTTGGTCCCCTTGCCGAAGATTTTGTCCACAGCGGCATGGACCGTCCAGTTATAGTCAAAATATGCGGGAGTGGTATAAAAATCCCGTACTTTACTCAGGTCAACCTTTCCTTCCTTAACCGCGCTTTCCCAGACAGCTTCATTGAGCACGCCCGCCTGAAAGGCCCCGGATTCCACAAGTTTCCAGGTACGGTCATGAGAACCGGAAAAGTTGGGCTTGCCCTTGAAGGCTGTTTCTGGATCCATGCCTGCTTGCAGGAGAAAGTAGTAAGGCATCAGGTAGCCGGACGTGGAACTTTCACTGCCGAAAGTGAAAGTTAAACCCTCAAGGTCCGTCAGTTTTTCTACCGGCAAGTCTGCCTGGACGATAAAGCGGGAATGAAATTGGGCATCCCGGGGCCTCTGGGCAATGGCTTCCGAACCCGGCACCGCTGCCCGGGCCTGCACGCCGGTTAAACCGCCGAACCAGGCCAGGTGAATATCGCCTCTCTTGAAAGCTGTGACCAAAGCGGCATAATCCACGGTGGGAACGTATCCCACCTCGAGGCCGGTCTCCTTGCTGAGGTAGTCCGCAAAGGCATCAAACCGCCGCGTCAGCCTTGAGACGTTTTGGTCGGGGATTGCCCCGATTTTCAGGACAGTTTGGGCGTTTAAATCAGGTGAAGATTTTGGTTGGGAACTGCTGCAGCCGGTCAGCGGCAGTACCAGCAGTGACAAAACCAGTACCGACAGTACATACCGTAATAACCCCATGACTGATGCTGATTGTCTGAATTGTTTCATGATAATCAAATCCCCCCGTAATCTAAATTGGCAAGAGCTTAATAGATATTATATATAAGTACTATAAAAAATGCAAATACATAAATTAAATTTTTTATTGTGTACTGGCATTATTACAGGCGTGAGGGAATAGTGTTGACTACTACATCCGGCAGTAAACGGGGGATATTGATATGTCTGGACTTGTTGGTCAGGGACCGCTGTGGCTTTTTTTAGGTGGAGTCATCACTTCCTTGAATCCCTGTATGCTGGCTGCAGTACCCTTGGTGGCCGGCTATGTGGGGGCAAGCGGCGGCGGATACCTGGCACAATCACTGCGGTTTTTGTTTGGCTTTGCCGGCACGTTGGCCTTACTGGGACTGGGAGCAGGAGCATTGGGTGGCTTTCCCCGGAGCATACAGGCAAACTGGCCTTATATTTTGGCCCTGCTGTATTTTGTTTTGGGCAGTTATTTACTGGGTATTTGGAGATGGTTACCCAATATTTTCGGTATCAGAATATGGGGATTTTACCAGTTTCCGCGCCGGATGCTCATGCCCGTGCCCGGGCGGCGCGGGTCGGGTGTGGGGGCCCTGGGTCTAGGGTCCGTGATGGCTTTTACGCCTTCTCCCTGTATTACCCCGGTATTGGTGTCTGTACTGGCTTATGTCGTACCTGCCAGTGGGGCTTTAAAAGGGGCGTTATACCTGTTTGCTTTTGGGATAGGCCACGGGCTGCCGCTGCTTGTAGCAGGAAGCGGTGCCGGTACGATACTGACCAGACTGCGCAGCATGGCTTGGGCCCGGTATATTAACCCGGCATTGGGTTTATTGCTGATTGTCCTCGGTGCCTACTTTTTCTTTGCCGGGTTAGCAGGTTATCCCATGTGACTGTTTTTGTGCTTCTCGATGATCTTCTCGGAAAGCTGCCGCAAAAAATTCTGTATTTTCACTAAAGCAGGAAAGAAAAGCCTGTAAAATGTTGAAACAATAAATAAATGAAAATTCACTCAATTTCAGGGAGGGATTATAGTGGGTCACTTGACTGTAGTCAAGGCAACAATATGCCAAGAGGCAGCAGCCTGAAGTTTGTCAACAGGTGGAATGCCTGCTTAAAGGCGGTGCTTTACTAACCACCGTATTCCTCTGAAAAAGTTTCGAAACGGCTGTTAAATTGGGTGTCAAGTTCTTGCCAGGCGGCGGTAAGGCTGCTGGTATCGGCATACTGCGAGTTGTTTCGTAAATCCCGCAGTTTTTGTTCCAGTATTTTTTGGGCATTGCTGAGGATGTCTTCCGCCAAATCTTCGTCCATATCT
Source organism: uncultured Thermoanaerobacteraceae bacterium (assembly GCA_964529795.1). Taxonomy (GTDB): domain Bacteria; phylum Bacillota; class JADQBR01; order JADQBR01; family JADQBR01; genus CAZGXM01. The sequence continues at coordinate 877 of CAZGXM010000066.1, read as the reverse complement.
TCGGCATCCGCCAACTTTTCCGTTAACGGTTCTTTGGACTTTTCTGCCCGGTCTATTTCGTCTACCAGGTTGCCGGTTTCCGTAATTATTTCAGAAGGTTCCTTTACGGCCATTTTGGTTCTTACTGCCAGTTTTAGCGCCTTTAGCGCGGCAAGCCAGCTTTCTTTTAATTCTCGGGCCTCCTGGGTTACCTCTAAAGCGATCAGTTTACCTTCAAATAAATTTACATCTTGAAAATAGCGTGTCAATTCTTTGGGCTCAGCCTTATCAAAAGCCCACTGTGACCATTCGGTTATTTCCGTATAAGTGTTGTGTAACGGTTTCAGCTCCTTAAGTAATGCGTTGTTTTTCTCCCAGGTCCTGGCCCAGGAAGTTTTTTCATAAGTTACTGTCTTAATCAACCAGTTGACACCGTCTTTTTCCAGTTCAAAGCGTACTAAGAGCCAGTTGTCGAAAGTTGCGTCTATTAAGGCTTCTTCTGCCAACAGGGTGGCTTTTACCTCGGGTTTTTTGGTAAAAAGCTCAATACCGGCGCGTTCAGCCTCTCTTGCAGCGGCGCCTTTCACTTCATCCCAGCTGGTTTTGAAAGCAATGGTGCCGTCATGGTTTTTTGCTATATATTGCTTCCAGGCAGGATGATTCAGTAAATCTTCATAGTTATTGTCTACCAGGACTTTTAAAAAAGGTTTTACTGTATCTTTAAAATCGGTGACCCGGGGTTTTTCCGCCGCAGACACAATTACACGCTGTCTCAGGGGAATGGCCGTGGTTGTCTGCCGGGCGGCAGTCTGCAAGTCAGCGGAATTTTTAGCTGTAGTTTCTTCTGCGCATTCGAACGCCACAGCTCCATGACGCAAACGCCCTCTTTTCCTGGGCC
>CAZGXM010000065.1:0-14754 GCA_964529795.1 uncultured Thermoanaerobacteraceae bacterium | reverse complement strand
AAAAAATGGCTCGGAGCGATAAGAACTTTTTTGTGGAGTACCGGTTGGAAAGAGACCGGGTGCGCAGCCAGCAGATTGAGCTGTTAAAAGACCTGATTCAAAACCCCAGTTCCGTGGCGGAGACCCGGCAGGAAGCCCAGGCAGTGCTTTTGGAAATTACCCGGCGCATGGAAAAGGAACTGCAACTGGAACATTTAATCACTGCCAAGGGCTACGAGGATGCGGTGCTGTTTATCCAGCCTTCGGGAGTGACTGTGATTGTAAAAAACGACCAGCTGTCCCAGGAAGATGTCACCCGTATCGCGGATATGGTAAGCCGCTCTACCGGACATGATATGAAGGATATTGTGGTTATTCCCAAAAAAGACTGATTGCCGCTAATTTTCAGTGATGATTGTTTAATTTTCTCCCGTTTGGTATAATATAGAAGACAGGCCAAGAGGGAGAAAGAATTGGAGGTGCAGGAATGACTCAAACAAATGGGATTGACAAGGTCACGGATAATGGTTCCATTCGTATTGCCGACGAGGTGGTAGCCATTATTGCCGGTTTGGCGGCAACGGAAATTGAAGGGGTTGCCGGCATGAGCGGTGGCGTTGTGGGCGGCATTGCGGAAATTCTCGGCCGTAAAAATCTTTCCAAAGGCGTAAAAGTTGAGGTTGGCGAAAAAGAAGCAGCGGTGGACATTTATATTATTGTGGAGTTTGGCGTACGTATTCCCGATGTGGCCTTGAAGATTCAGGAAAATGTGAAGCAGGCCATTGAAAGCATGACCGGTTTGAAAGTGGTGGAAATAAACGTGCACGTACAAGGGGTGGCATTTCCGGAACGTGAGCCCAGGAAAGAAGATGAGCAGCGGGTAAAATAAGGAGGAATAAGGCCGATGAAGCTTTTTGACCGGGTACTTCTGGCCGTGTATTCTCTGGTGCTGGTGGCTGTATCGCTATTGGCACTAATGATGGCTGCCGGTTGGACAACTCCCATTGATTATATTGAACTATATTTTACTCATACCGAGAGTCGTTGGGTGATTGGTATCGTAGCTGCTTTGTTGTTGTTAATTGGCCTGAACCTGTTCTTTTCCAACTTCCAGCGGCGACCGGTAATACCTTCAGTGACACATCACACCCAGTTTGGGGAAGTACGTCTCAGTATCACTGCTCTGGAAAACCTTGTACATCGTGCCTCCCGGAAAATTGCCGGTGTCAAAGAAATAAAACCCCGGGTGCGTCCCGGCAGCGAAGGGGTGACGGTGTTAATTCAAGCAATCCTCCTACCTGACCAAAGCATACCCGAGGTCAGTGAGCAGCTGCAGCAGCAGGTGAAGGAATACCTGCAGGAAGCGGCGGGCCTGGACGTGGTGGAAGTAAAGGTGCTGGTGCAGAATGTCAGTCACGAAGCCAAGGTCAGAGTGGAATAGACGGGGAGGATGAATTATGGACTGGTACGAGTTGATTACGGAACTATGGAACAATCATCGCGGTAAGTTTTTGGGAGTGGTAATCGGTTTGGCATTTGGGTTGCTCACAGCCGTTGTCGGCTTCTGGCAAACCCTTTTCATCAGCGTCTGCATTATCATCGGCTATGCTATTGGGAAAAGAATGGACGAAAACAAAAATTTTCGGGATATCTTGGAGAGAATATTCAAATAGACTCTCTAAGCAAGTTTGAGCAAATTGGAAAAGGGGCTTGAGAGGTAATAAATGAGCAGGAGAATTGCAAGGGAAAAAGCATTACAGGCGCTATTTCAAATCGACCTGGTAAATGCCAGGATTGATAAGGCAATTGATTATGTTTTGGAACAATCTGTTTTGGAGGAGCATGACGGCCAGTTTACCCGCCAGCTGGTGCAGGGGACTTGGGAGCACCTGAAAGAAATTGATGAATACATTGCCAAATACGCAGTGCAGTGGGGGATCGAGCGGTTGGCCAATGTGGACCGCAACATTTTGCGCATGGCCATTTATGAAATGAAATGCGTGGACGAGGTGCCGCACAGTGTCACTATCAACGAGGCAATCGAGCTGGCCAAGGCTTTCAGCGGCGATGATTCCGCCAAGTTTATCAACGGTTTGCTGGATTCAGTCCGCAAGAACGAACTGGTGACGGAGATGAAATAGGAGGCAGTATCACTTGTATTCACTGGGTATTGATACCAGCTGCTATACTACATCGGTGGCGGTGGTGGACGAAAATAGAAAGCTCTTATTCCAGGACCGCCGGTTGCTGGAGGTGCCCCCGGGTGAGCGGGGGCTGCAGCAATCCCAGGCGGTTTTTCAACATGTGCAGAATTTACCGCTGCTGCTGGAAACGGCATTTAGTCACGCAGAACCCCGAGATATTCAAGTTGTTGCTGCCAGTGTCGCCCCCAGGCCGGTGAGGGGTTCATACATGCCGGTCTTTACAGTCAGCGGCGGGCAGGGGAAAATCTTGGCTGATGCTTTAAAAGCACCTTTTGCCGCCACCACCCACCAGGAGGGGCACATTGAAGCGGCGGCCTGGTCCGGCGGCAAAGAATTACCTGGTACCTTTCTGGCGGTACACCTGTCCGGCGGCACCTCGGAACTGCTGCTGGTAAATACTAAACCGTCGGGATATGACATTGAACTGCTGGGTGGTACCACTGATTTACACGCGGGCCAGCTGGTGGACCGCGTTGGTGTGGCCCTGGGGTTGGGTTTCCCGGCAGGACCGGCGCTGGAAAGGTTGGCCCGGGAGGCTGCTGAGAGGCTGGGTATTCCCACTGCCGTGAAAGGATATCAATTCAGTTTTTCCGGGTCCGAGACCCATGCCCAGCGCTTGATCAAACAGGGCGCGGCGGCACCGGACGTGGCCCGGGCGGTGGAGCAGTGTATCGCCACTACCCTGGAGAAAGTGCTGCGCCGGGCTGTTGAAAAAGAAGCTATTCACGAGATATTGCTGGCCGGCGGTGTGGCCGCCAACAGCTACATCCGCCAGCGGTTAAAGAAAAGACTGGAACACCCGGCAGTGGGTGCAAGGCTTACCTTTGCCAAACCCGAGTACAGTACCGATAACGCCGTGGGAGTGGCCTTGCTGGGAATGAAAAACAAGTAACGCCTGTGATGCCAAGTAACACTTTTGGTGTCAGTCACTGCTTATGTTACTTTGTGTACTGTTGCTTGTATTTAAGACTGATAAAACGTAAAATGATGGGACAAGGATTTCTTGTTTTTGCCTGTGACTTCAATATTAACGCGGGAGAGGAGTAATATTGATGAATAAACTGCCCCGGTGGCTAAAACCGTTTTTCTGGGATGTCCCTGTGGAAAAGCTGGACTTGCAAGAGCACAGGATTTTTATTATTGAAAGGCTGTTAAATGAAGGAAATCAGCACTCCTTGCAATGGCTTTTTAGGGCCTATTCCGAAGGCACTATTCGGGAAGCGGTAACGAGTAGCCGGGGATTGACATTAAAAACTGCCCGGTGTTGGCAGAACTATTTCGGCCTGAAGGAGGAGGAAATGCGTTGTTTTGGGATATTCTCAGCCAATCCCGGCAGGCCTTACTAAAAAAAATAGTACAAACCATGCCGGTGCCGGACAGTTATTTAGCCGGTGGCACAGGTCTTGCCCTGATGCTGGGCCACCGGGAGTCTGTTGATTTTGATTGGTTTACACCGCATGAATTTGACCCTCAGGGCGTGTACCTGAGGTTATCACAAATAGGTAAAGTGATGGTCACGGAAACCACGAAAGGGACATTTCACGGGTTTGTGGACGGGGTGCGGGCTACCTGGTTGCACTACCCCAATCCACTCCTGAAACCGCGGGTAAAAACCGGAGACTTACCTGGTTTTCATCTGGCTTCTTTATTGGATATCGGCCTCATGAAACTGGTTGCCCTGAGCCAGAGAGGGGCAAGAAAAGACTTTATAGACTTATATTTTATTTGCCGGCAGGGATTTGACCTTGAAAATCTCATTCGACTTTTGCCGGAAAAATACCCGGAAGTGGAGATTAACTACTACCATGTTGTCAAAAGTCTGTCTTACTTTGAAGATGCCGAGCGGGAAGTTATGCCGAAGATGAGGCTTGATTTAGATTGGAAAAAGGTAAAAATTTTCTTCCTGGAGGCGCAGAAGACGATACTCAAGCAGATGGGGAAATAATGCTGGCAAAAAAGAGGACCCTCATCATGAGCATACCCAAACTTACAGGCGTAATCCCTTTCTTATCGGTATCATTCACGGACTTGCAGGCAGCGGGGCATTGATGCTGGTGGTATTGAGTACTGTTTCTTCGCCCCTGCAGGGTATGATGTATACTTTAAGCTTTGGTCTGGGGTCAACCATCGGCACGCTTATGATTAGTTTGGTTATCAGCCTGCCTTTTATTTGGGCAGACAATCGGTCTTCAGATATAAACAGGTTAATGTCACTGGCATGTGGGACAGCCAGTGTATTTATTGGGCCAGCGTTATAATAAATATTGTTATGACCCCATAGCATTAGAATAAGACTAAACTCCAGGTATAAATGTCGGAGCTTTTTCGGGTGTTAGTTTTATTACAGCGAAGGAGTTGCTGGCAGTTGCAGCCAACTATGGGGAAAAGTACCTTGTTAGTGATCGATCCTCTTTGCTGGGGAATTGAGATTCCAATGTTGTATACAAAATTCTTTAAATATTTTTATTGTAGCTAAATTTATAATGTGCTATAATCACTGTAAATAAAAAAAAATTCAACGGATAGTTATGGACAATGATGTTCATAATAATTAAGTTGGGCAAAGACGCCTTTTGGAAATATTTTTCTGGAAGGCGTTTTTTGATTACTCGGCCGAGGTGTTGCTGCTAAGGTCGAGGTGAGCATTGGTGCTCCGGTTTTGGAAAGTGTTTTTTTCCTTAGCTAAGGGCATTTTTATTTTTTCGGGGAGGTGTATTGGTTAGAATTTTTTTTGGGGCTACAGTTCCGATTACTAATTGAATAAATTTAGATAGGAGGATTAAATTTATGAGCATGATTAATGAAAATAAAATTATAAAAAGGATATTTGTACTTGGGTTTCTTGCAGCTCTTATGATCTTTATTGCCGGTTGTGGCAGCAATCCCGTGAGCGAAAAAGAAACTCCTAAAGAAGAAGTGAGCGATTCTACTCCGGCAGAGGAAACTATTAAAGTTGGTATTTTACATTCGCTGAGTGGAACCATGTCTATTAGCGAAGTTTCTGTGAAGGATGCTGAACTGATGGCGATTGATGAGATTAATGCTAACGGTGGGGTGCTTGGTAAAAAAATTGAACCAATTATTGAAGATGGTGCTTCTGACTGGCCTACTTTTGCGGAAAAAGCCAGGAAATTATTGCAAAAAGATAAAGTTGCTACAGTTTTTGGTTGCTGGACATCGGCCAGCCGCAAGGCAGTGCTGCCTGTTTTTGAAGAAAACAACGGCTTACTATGGTATCCGGTCCAATATGAGGGTCTCGAGGCTTCACCAAATATTTTCTATACAGGGGCAGCGCCCAATCAACAGATTATACCGGCAGTAACCTGGTTGCTGGAGAATCGGGGAAAGAAGTTCTACCTGCTTGGATCTGATTATGTTTTCCCCAGAACGGCAAACAAGATTATCAAGGCCCAGTTAAAGGCAGAAAGCGGCGAGTTGGTGGGTGAGGAATATACTCCCCTGGGCCATACGGATTATAGTACCATTATTAATAAAATTAAGGCTGCGAAGCCGGATGTAGTTTTTAATACTTTAAATGGTGATAGTAATGTAGCATTCTTTAAACAGTTGAAAGATGCGGGAATAACTACTCAGGATATTACCGTACTATCTGTAAGCATCGCAGAAGAAGAAATTAGAGGTATCGGAGCGGAAAACGTAGCCGGACATTTAGTAGCCTGGAATTACTTTCAAACCACTGAAACTCCTGAAAACAAAGTGTTTGTAGAAAACTATAAGAAACGTTATGGACAGGACCGTGTTACCGACGACCCAATAGAGGCAGCGTACTTCCAAGTTTATTTGTGGGCAAAGGCAGTTGAAAAAGCGGGCAGCACCGATGTGGATGCAGTTAAAGAGGCTGCCAAAGGACTTGAATTTCAGGCTCCTGAAGGCCTAGTACGAATTGACGGTGACAATCAGCATACCTGGAAAACTGTGCGTATAGGTGAGATTATGCCTGATGGACAAATCAAGGAATTATGGGCCACAGATGGACCTGTCAAGCCTGACCCCTATAATGAAAGTTATGAATGGGCAAAAGGCCTTTCGGGTAATTAAGCAAATCCGGCCCTCCTCACAATATATAAATATATACCCTCAATGTGCGGAGAGGAAAATTTAGAGTTATCCTCTTCGCCAGATTTTTGGGGGAATGGAAAGGAGGATTTTCTAATGGAAGTATTTTTACTTCAGATTTTTAATGGAATTAGCGTTGGTTCAATTTTGCTCTTGGTTGCCATCGGCCTTGCTATCACATTTGGATTGATGAAAGTGATTAATATGGCCCATGGCGAGTTTATTATGATTGGTGCATATACGGCTTATATAATCCAAGTATTGTTCGCGAAATATGTGAGTCAAAGTCTGTTTGGATGGTACTTTATTGTGGCCATTCCCGTTTCATTTTTCGCAGCCGGTTTATTAGGAATAGTACTGGAACATACTTTAATTCGCCATCTCTATGGCAGGCCATTTGACAGCTTGCTGGCTACCTGGGGGGTTAGTATGATTTTACAGCAGGCTGCCCGACACATTTTCGGGGCTCCGAATGTTGATGTAAGCAGCCCGCCGTGGTTAAACGGTGGAATTCAAGTGATGGAAGCTTTACAACTTCCCTATAAACGGTTGTTCATCATTCTTATAGCTGTATTTTGTATTGTCGGGGTTTACTTTTACCTTTATCGTACGGCTGGCGGTAGAAGAATACGGGCAGTGATGCAAAACCGGGACATGGCAGCAAGTTTAGGGATTCCTACCCGGAAAGTGGATGCCTACACCTTTGCTTTGGGCTCAGGACTGGCGGGAGTTGCCGGAAGTACCCTCACGTTGCTTGGTCCCATTGGCCCATCTATCGGTACTTACTATATTGTCGATGCGTTTATGGTAGTGGTTTTAGGAGGCGTAGGTAAACTGGTTGGTACCGTGGCCGGGGCTCTTTCTATTGGCATGGTTAACACAGCATTAGAGTTTGGCACCAATGCCTCAGTTGGCAAAGTGCTGGTATTCATGCTGGTAATACTTTTCTTGCAATGGAAGCCTTCCGGTTTGTTTGCTGTGAAAACCAGGGCTTTGGATGGATAGTAATAGGGAGATTTACAAGGAGGGACCTATTAATGAGAAATATTTTGGGAAAACGGTGGTTACTTGAAATTATTTTACTAGTTTTACTGGCTTTAGCACCTGCTTTTCTTTCGGAGTTTCGCTTAAACCTTCTTGGGAAATTTCTTTCATTTGCCATTCTCGCATTGGGGTTAGACCTTATTTGGGGTTATACAGGAATTTTAAGTTTGGGTCATGGAGTCTTTTTTGGCTTAGGTGCATATAGTATGGCCATGTATCTTAAATTAGAGGCCGGGGCTGGGAAATTACCCGATTTTATGGTATGGAGCGGCTTGGAAATTCTTCCTTGGTTTTGGAAACCATTTCAAAATCCGTGGTTTGCGATGATCATGGCTGTTGTTCTACCGCTTGTATTAGCAATAATTTTAGGTTGGTTTACGTTTCGTAACCGGATTAAAGGGGTTTATTTTTCGATTCTTTCCCAAGCGCTAGCCTTGATTTTTGTGATTTTTTTCATCGGCCAGCAGCCATATACCGGAGGCACGAATGGAATTACCAATTTTAAAACCATTTTAGGGTATCCTTTAGCCAAACCCTCAGTACAGTTAGGTTTATATTTTATTACTCTATTGTTTTTGAGCCTGGCACTGCTTTTTACACGTTGGATTACGCAAACGAGGTTGGGAAGAATCTTGGAGGCAATCCGGGATGGGGAAAATAGAGTGCGGTTTTCAGGCTACAATCCCGTTATTTTTAAAGTATTTGCGTTTGCCGTATCTGCAGGTTTAGCCGGTTTAGCCGGGGCGCTTTTCGTTCCTCAAGTTGGAATAATTTCACCTGTGGCAATGGGTATCGTTCCGTCCATTGAAATTGTTATTTGGGTTGCTGTAGGTGGGAGAGGAACACTTATCGGCGCGGTGCTAGGAGCAATTTTAGTAAATGCATTTAAAAGTCTTCTCAGTGAATCTTTTCCCGATGCTTGGTTATATGCTCTAGGTATCCTATTTGTTAGTTCCGTTGTATTGTTTCCTGACGGTATTGTGGGCTGGTGGCGCAGGGTTATCCAAAAATATCGGCCCAAGGCATTGCCTGACTATTCTAAAATCGTACCCAAAGATGTTACAAATGTGGTTAACAGGATCTAAAGAAAGCAGGTGAAATCATGCCCGGAACAATTATTAATTTGGAAAAAATCACGGTTGACTTTGAAGGTTTTAAAGCCATTCAAGAAGTGAATTTTCACGTGGAATATGGGGAATTGCGTTTTTTGATTGGGCCAAACGGGGCAGGAAAAACTACCCTGCTCGATGTGATTTGCGGCAAAGTAAAGCCCGCAACAGGTAGAGTTATGTTTGGTGATGGAATTGATATTACCAGAAAGCAAGAGCACAAAATTGTAGAACTTGGAATTAGCAGAAAATTTCAGGCACCCTCGGTTTTTACCAAGCTTACGGTATTTCAAAATCTGGAACTGTCTGCCAAACAAAACAGGGGGCTCTATCACGCCCTATTTGCACACTTAACTGCCCAACAAACCGAGTTAATTTATACTACTTTAGAAACCATCGGACTAATTTCTAAAGCCCATATTAAAGCCGGATCTTTATCCCATGGTGAAAAACAGTGGTTGGAAATTGGTATGCAACTGGTGCAACAACCGAAGTTACTTCTCTTAGACGAGCCGGTTGCCGGAATGACAAAAAAAGAAACTGAAAAGACCGGTCAATTGCTTCAAGATATTACTAAAAACAGGGCTGTGATGGTAGTTGAACATGATATGGAATTTGTGAGGCAGTTTGCTAAGAAGGTAACCGTGATGCATGAAGGTCGAATTTTATGTGAAGGGCCGGTGGATAGAGTACAAAACGATCCCAAAGTAATAGAGGTATATCTGGGACGAGGATGTGATAAAAATGTTAAACATTAGTAATTTAGATGTTTATTATGGAGAAAGTATCATCATAAAAGATATCAATTTAGAGGTTCCAGAGAAGACAGTGGTATGTCTCATGGGCAGGAATGGGGTAGGGAAAACTACTTTGTTAAAAAGCATCATGGGTTTATTGAAGCCACGGACCGGAGTGGTAAAGTTCAATGGTGAAGATATTACCGGTTGGCCACCGGAAAAAAGGGCGCAACAAGGAATTGGTTATGTTCCTCAAGGCCGAGACATTTTCCCCCAACTAACCGTTTATGAAAATCTTCTATTGGGTTTGGAAACTCAAGATAGAAAGCAGGATATTCCGGAAGAAATTTATCAAATGTTCCCGGTACTGAAAACCATGCTTTCGCGGAGGGGCGGGGATCTAAGCGGAGGCCAACAGCAGCAATTGGCTATAGCACGGGCTTTGCTAATGCGTCCGAAGCTCTTGCTGCTGGATGAGCCTACGGAAGGGATACAACCTTCCATTATCCTGGACATTGCCAAAGCTATTCGAGCCATACGAGAGGAAAGTAATATCTCAATACTGTTGGTAGAACAATACCTGGACTTCGCATTGGAACTGGCAGATTACTTTTATATTATGGAAAAGGGGATTATTGTTTTTCAGGGATATATCAACCAACTAACTGAAAATGTGGTTAAGGAGCATTTGGCCATTTAAGAGATAAAAAAGAAAAATGTTATGGAAAAATGGAGGGGGACACAATGCATTTAACGCTTAGGGAAATGGAAAAACTCCTAATTACTGTGGCTGCTGATTTAGCGCTAAAGCGAAAAAAAAGGGGACTAAAACTGAACTATCCGGAGGCGGTAGCATTAATTACCGCTCAAGTAATGGAAGGGGCCAGAGATGGTAAGTCCGTAGCGGAATTAATGCAATACGGGATAACTATTCTCACAAACGATGATGTGATGGATGGAGTGGCAGAAATGATTGATGAAATTCAAGTAGAGGCTACATTCCCTGATGGGACAAAATTAGTAACAATACATGATCCTATAAGGTAGGTGATGGAGGATGAAACCTGGTGAGTATTTGGTAGCTGATGGCGACATTACTTGTAATGCCGGACGGGTAACCGAAAGTATTCGGGTGGCCAACACCGGAGATAGGCCTATTCAAGTTGGGTCACATTTTCATTTTTTTGAGGTCAATAAGGCCTTGGAATTTGATCGCAGCAAAGCTTTTGGAATGCGTTTAAATATACCTTCTGGAACGGCAGTTCGTTTTGAACCCGGTGAAGAAAAGACAGTGACTCTGGTTAACCTTGGAGGCAAACAGGCAGTTTATGGACTGAATAACCTCACTGGTGGATTTATCGTTAATTCCGGAACTAAAACCAAGAGTATAAGCATAGCTAAAGCCAAAGGCTTCAAGGGGGTAAAATAAAGTGGTTCTGACAATAAAACGGCGTGATTATGCGGGAATATTTGGCCCTACCACAGGCGATAGAGTACGTCTGGCTGATACGGACCTATTAATTGAAATAGAAAAAGATTATACTTTTTACGGTGATGAATGTAAGTTTGGCGGCGGTAAAGTAATCCGTGACGGCATGGGACAGTCTGTTCAAGCCAAACGTGATGAAGGGGTATTGGACCTGGTCATTACAAATGCAATTATTATGGATTATTGGGGAATTGTGAAAGCTGATATTGGTATTAAAGATGGGAAAATAGTGGGAATCGGTAAAGCGGGTAACCCCGATACCATGGACGGAGTTGAGGACAATTTAGTGATTGGTGCATCCACCGAGGTGCTGGCAGGAGAGGGATTGATAGTTACCCCGGGTGGCATTGATGCTCATATTCATTTTATTTCTCCCCAACAAGTGGAAACGTCCCTGGCATCAGGAGTAACCACCCTGATTGGAGGGGGCACCGGCCCTGCAACAGGCACTAATGCTACCACATGCACCCCAGGCAAATGGAACATTGAAAAAATGTTAGAAGCTGCAGAACACTTTCCTGTTAATACGGGGTTTTTAGCTAAGGGCAACTGTTCCAGTGAGGGCCCTCTTGAAGAACAGGTATTAGCGGGAGCTCTAGGGTTAAAATTGCATGAGGATTGGGGTTCCACCCCCGGGGCCATTGATGCCTGTTTAAGGGTAGCGGATAAATATGACGTACAGGTAGCCATTCATACCGATACCCTGAATGAAGCGGGTTTTGTGGAAGATACCATAGAAGCCATTGCCGATCGGGTTATTCATACTTATCATACGGAAGGTGCAGGTGGTGGGCATGCCCCTGATATCATTAAAATAGCAGCTTTTCCCAATATTCTGCCGTCGTCCACAAACCCCACGCGGCCTTTTACGGTAAACACTATGGAAGAACATTTGGATATGTTAATGGTTTGTCATCATTTGGACAGTAAGATTCCGGAAGATGTGGCATTTGCCGATTCACGTATTAGGGCAGAAACCATTGCGGCGGAAGACATTCTTCATGACTTGGGTGTTTTTAGCATGATGGCTTCTGATTCCCAAGCTATGGGGCGGGTTGGGGAAGTAATTATCCGCACTTGGCAGACCGCTGATAAGATGAAGAAACAAAGAGGTAGTCTTCCTGAGGAAACGGGAAACAATGATAATTTTCGGGTTAAAAGGTATCTTGCGAAGTATACCATTAATCCAGCGATAACCCATGGCATTTCAAAGTATGTAGGGTCCATATTGCCGGGAAAACTTGCTGATTTGGTTCTATGGCATCCTAAGTTTTTTGGAGTAAAGCCGGAAATGGTTATTAAAGGTGGTATGATTTGCTATGCCCAGATGGGGGATGCTAATGCTTCCATACCTACTCCACAGCCTGTCTGGGGTAGGGAAATGTTTGGAAGTTTAGGGAAGGCCAAGTACAGAACAAGTGCTACTTTTGTTTCCAAAGCAGCCTTTGACGGTGGTATTGGCGATAAATTGGCTTTAGAGAAAATGGTGGTTCCGGTAGAAGGCTGCCGTAACATTAACAAAAAAGATATGAAACATAATGACAGTATGCCAACTATTGAAGTGGACCCGGAAACATATGAGGTAAAAGTAGACGGTAAATTAATTACCTGCCTGCCGGCAGCGGAATTATCCATGGCACAACGCTACTTTCTATTTTAGGTTAGGAGACTATTTGATGCTGGTGAAGAATATTTTGGGAAATGTTTATCATGGACAACTTGGAGATAGGGAAATTGATACAGTTAACCTACATTGGTATGAGTTAGAGAAACGTGTGCTGCGTAAAGTGAGCACTCGTGGCAGGGATATCGGGATTTACTTAGAGGATAATACAGGTTTAACAGATGGTGATATCTTAATTCTAGAATCGGAGTATGCAGTGGTGGTAAATTTGCTTCCTGAAGAGGTCATTTCTATTAACCCCGGAAACATCAATGAAATGGGTGAAGTGTGCTATTTTCTGGGTAACAGGCATGTCCCCGTTATTATTACTGAAAGCGAGGTGGTCACGGTCTATGATGCACCGCTATGGGAAGCTTTACAAAAACAGGGATTTAACCCCCTTCATAAAAAACAGAAGGTGGCCTTCAAAAGATGGAAAGAAGGTCATTCGCACAAACTGTGATGATAATGCACTGCTAGTGCTGCTCCAAATAACTGATTCCGCTTTTCCCACGGGAAGTTATGTTCACTCGTATGGCCTAGAAACCTTTGTGCAGCAGGGAATGGTTCAGGATGCTTCAACCTTAGGAAAATGGTTATCTTCTTATTTAACAAGTTCTTTAATTCCAGGAGACGGCTTGGCCGTGGCTTTGACTATGCGGCATGCTGTAACAGAAGAATACGAACACATTAGGCGGCTTGATGAATTACTGAGTGCTTTAAAACATGCTAAAGAAAGCCGCGAAGGAAATGCCAGGACTGGAAGGCAGATGTTACAAGTAGCATTGCAAATTGCTGATTATCCTGTTATCAGATTATATCAAGAGTGGATTAATAAAGGTATTTGTATGGGATATCATCCCATAGCTTTTGGATTACTGGTACTGGCGACCACGGGGATTGATGAAAGAACAGCTGTACTGGCTTATCTACACAACGGTATAGCTGCCATGGTAAGTAACGCACAGCGTTTACTGTCTCTTGGGCAAATGGAGGCCCAAAAAATAATCGCCAGTTTAGCTGGCAATATAAAACGGTGTGTCGATAATATTGAGAGTATGGGATGGAATGACTTGGGTGCTTCCACTCCTCTGCTTGATATTATGGCTATGCAGCATGAGGATTTGTATTCAAGATTATTTATGTCTTAGCAAAGGGGAGAAGTGGTATGAGACCTGTACGAATTGGGGTAGGTGGCCCGGTAGGATCCGGAAAGACCGCATTAATAGAAAAACTTACGCGTCGGTTAACTGCCCAATATAGTATTGCGGTAGTTACCAATGATATATATACTAAAGAAGATGCGGAGTTTCTTACGAAGAACAGTGTGCTTTCCCAGGAGAGAATCGTGGGCGTGGAAACTGGAGGATGTCCCCACACCGCAATCCGGGAAGATGCATCGATGAATTTAGAGGCAATAGCCCAATTGGAAAAGAAGTTTTTAGATTTGGACATAATTTTTGTGGAGAGCGGGGGAGATAATTTAGCGGCAACCTTTAGTCCAGAACTTGTTGATGTAACAATCTATGTGATTGATGTGGCAGACGGGGATAAAATTCCTCGAAAAGGTGGCCCGGGTATTACCCGCTCGGATTTGTTGATAATTAATAAAGTGGACTTGGCTCCCTATGTGCATGCCGATCTTAAAGTAATGCACCGAGATTCATTAAAAATGCGCCAGGATAGGCCCTTCATTTTTACTAATTTGTTTACAGAAGAGGGACTACCCGAAGTAATTAACTGGATTAAGAAATATGCGCTGTTAGAGGGGATAGAATGTTAGTATATCAGAGTTCTGTGGGGAAAGTCGGGGAGGCAAATTTCACTGTAGAAATGAAAGCTGGTAAGGCCGTCCTGCAGGAAGCGTTTGCAAAAATACCTCTAAAATTAAGTAGACCTTTATATCCAGAGAATCCAGGAAGTATGTTACTTTATATCATGAATCCCACTGGAGGGATGTTAGGCGGAGATAATTATTATATTAATGGTACAGTAAAGGAAGGGGCTATGCTTTGCCTTGCAACCCAATCCGCTGCAAAGATTTACCGAAGCAATGGCAAACCTGTAAAACAAAAAATTATTTTTCACGTAGATAACGGTGGATTTTTGGAATATTTTCCCCACCCCACTATACCATTTGCTAATTCTAATTTTGAAAGCAACTTAGAATTATATCTTAGAAAGGAAAGCAGTGTTTTGCTGGCAGATATTTTGGCGCCCGGAAGGGAAAAATTTGGAGAAAAGTTTAGCTTTGAAAAATATTTTTCGCAAACTGAGGTATATTTGGACGATAAAATTATTCTTTTAGATAGGCTGGTGCTCAATCAAGCGACCGATTTTTCCGGAATGTGTATGTTTGGGAATTGGACTCATTTGGGGAATTTATATATTTTTAGTCCCAAAGCAGGTTATGATCTTTTGAAAACTATTAAAGCAGTGGTTAAACATCGTA
>CAZGXM010000064.1:0-14839 GCA_964529795.1 uncultured Thermoanaerobacteraceae bacterium | reverse complement strand
CAATCGTCCCTACGTTGACGTGTGGCTTGGTCCTTTCAAATTTTTGCTTAGCCATTGATTATTCTCCTCCTTACCAGACTTTAATTTTTTAAAGTGATCTTCTCTCCATAATTTTCTCCACAATATTTTTAGGCACTTCTTCGTAATGGTCAAACTGCATTACATAAGTACCTCGTCCCTGGGTCTTCGACCGCAGGTCCGTAGCATAACCAAACATTTCTGCTAAAGGTACGTACCCGCGTATCACCCGGGCTCCCGCCCGGGATTCCATCCCCTCAACCTTACCCCTGCGGGCATTAATGTCACCGATAACATCACCCATGTATTCCTCTGGAAAGACGACTTCCACCTTCATCATCGGTTCCAGGATAATCGGGTTGGCTTTCCTGGCACCGGTTTTAAAGGCCATAGAAGCGGCAATCTTAAAAGCCATTTCCGATGAGTCCACATCGTGGTACGATCCATCGTAGAGGGTCGCCCTGAAATCGATGGTAGGATATCCTGCCAAAACACCGTTCTCTGCAGCTTCGCGGATACCCGCTTCTACAGGAGCGATATATTCCTTGGGCACAACCCCGCCTACAATCTTATCAATAAATTCAATGCCGCTACCGCGCTCCAACGGTTCAAACTCCACCCGAACATGGCCGTATTGACCACGTCCGCCGGACTGACGAACAAACTTGCCCTCTGCTTTCACAGTGGAACGAATGGTTTCCTTAAACGCTACTTGTGGTCGCCCGACATTGGCGTCCACCTTGAATTCCCGCAACAAGCGGTCCACAATAATCTCCAGGTGCAGTTCGCCCATGCCCTGGATAATGGTCTGTCCTGTTTCCTTGTCGGTAAACACCCGGAAAGTGGGGTCCTCTTCCGCCAGCTTTTGTAGTGCTATGCTCATTTTCTCCTGATCAGCTTTAGTCTTTGGTTCTATGGCCACCGAAATGACCGGTTCAGGAAACTGCATGGATTCCAGAATAATGGGACTATCTGCATCGCAAAGCGTATCACCAGTGGAAGTATCTTTCAGTCCGACTGCCGCCGCAATGTCTCCGGTAAACACTTGGTCAACTTCTTCCCGGTGATTGGCATGCATCAGCAAAATCCGGCCAATGCGCTCTTTTTTTTCGGTGGAGGAATTATAAATATACGAGCCCGCCTTTAAAGTACCGGAGTAAACCCGGAAAAAACACAATTTGCCCACGTACGGGTCTGTGGCTATCTTGAAAGCTAACGCGGAAAACGGTTCAGAGTCACCGGCTTTCCTTTCTTCTTCTTCTTCAGTATCCGGGATAATACCCCGAATAGGCGGTACATCTGTCGGTGCCGGCAGGTAATCAACCACGCCGTCCAGCAGCAGCTGTACCCCTTTGTTTTTAAAGGAAGACCCGCAAAAAACGGGAATTATCTTTACTGCCAGAGTAGCTTCACGTATAACTTTTCTGATTTCTTCAACAGTTATTTCTTCTCCGTTCAGGTATTTCTCCATCAAGTCCTCATCGAAATCCGCAACAGCTTCCAGCAGCTTTTCCCGGTATTTCTCAACCAAATCCCGCATATCTCCGGGAATATCCGTTTCATCACTTCGCGTACCCAGATCATCCACATAGATTACTGCTCTGTTACGAATTAAATCTACAATTCCTCTGAAGTTTTCCTCTGAACCGATAGGTAACTGCATGGCCACGGGATTGGCTCCCAGGCGCTCGCGAATCATGTCGATAACGCGGAAAAAATCGGCGCCCACTCTATCCATCTTATTAATGTACGCAATTCGCGGTACACCATATTTGTCCGCTTGTCGCCAAACAGTTTCAGACTGTGGTTCAACACCACCCACAGAGCAGAAAACAGCTATCGCACCATCCAGCACACGCAACGACCGTTCTACCTCTACAGTGAAGTCAACGTGCCCTGGCGTATCTATGATATTTATGCGGTGATTTTTCCAAAAACACGTAGTAGCAGCGGAGGTAATAGTAATGCCTCTTTCTTGTTCCTGAACCATCCAATCCATAGTTGCAGCACCGTCATGTACTTCGCCCAGTTTATGCACCCTGCCCGTATAAAACAAGATACGTTCGGTAGTTGTGGTTTTTCCTGCATCTATATGTGCCATGATACCAATATTTCTGGTTTTTTCCAATGATACCTGTCGAGTCACTATTATCCCCCTTTCTATAAGTAATAAAAAGCGATTTCAAAAACCGATAATTATTACCATCGGTAATGTGCAAATGCCTTGTTCGCTTCAGCCATCTTATGAGTATCGTCTTTTTTCTTAACGGCGCCCCCGGTATTATTGGCTGCATCCAGCAGTTCAGCGGCCAACTTTTCCCGCATACCTTTGCCGCCTCGTTGACGGGAATAATTGGTCAACCAGCGAATAGCCAGAGTCTCACGCCTTTCCGGACGCACCTCCACGGGAACCTGGTAGTTGGCACCACCTACGCGGCGCGCTTTAACTTCCAGCACAGGCATAACATTCTTCATGGCCTGTTCAAAAACTTCCATAGGGTCTTTGCCTGTCCTTTCTGCAACAATATCCAACGCACCGTAAACTATTTTCTCGGCAATACTTTTTTTGCCGTCAAGCATAATCTGGTTGATTAGCTTGGTTATTCTTTTGCTTTCATAAATAGGATCAGGTAATACTTCCTTTTTAGGTACAGATCCCCTGCGCGGCATACATTTCCCCCCTTTGATTACTTCTTCGGTCTTTTCGCTCCGTATTTGGACCGTCCCTGTTTTCTATCTTCAACTCCCGCAGTATCCAAAGCACCACGCACTATATGGTACCTCACACCGGGAAGGTCTTTCACCCTACCGCCTCTTACCAGTACAACAGAATGTTCCTGCAAGTTGTGACCAATGCCAGGGATGTAGGCCGTTATTTCGATACCGTTGGTCAACCTTACTCTGGCAATTTTTCTCAAGGCAGAGTTTGGTTTTTTGGGAGTAGTGGTATAAACCCTGGTACAAACACCACGTTTTTGCGGGCTGTTTTTTAATGCCGGCGCCGTAGACTTTTTCTGAACGGACTTTCTACCCTTTCTCACCAGCTGGTTGATAGTTGGCATATAACTCCACCTCCTTCCTGGAATATTAAAAACCATTAGAATGTATCCGGAAACCCTGCACTCAAGCCAATATCTCGATTGTTTCTTTTATTTCTTTAACCATACAGTGAAGCCTTCTTGCATTAACTCGCAAACATCTGGATATTGAGTCCAGGGTGCCCGATTACCAGAAAAACCTATTTTAACATCGCTGCCGAAGCAGCACCCACCTGGATCCCGCATGCCTTTCCCAATTCCTTCATAGTAGGCACCAAGGTTACCGGTATATTTTTCTCGCGACAAAGATTTGTCAACAAAGCAACCAAGCGCTTATCAGCATCCTTAGCCACAAACACTTCCTGCACTAAACCTTTTTGAACGGCTTTCATGGTTTGTTTTGTGCCCACGGTTTTTTTCCGTGTGGTTTGCAGCGCTTCTAAAGGCATAGTGTTTCCTCCTCGCCAAGCAACACGCTAGTATATATTATCATTTTGCCTGTAGCGTGTCAACAACATTTCCCGGTCGCTCTTCATTTTCACTGTCCACTGCCAACAGTTGTATGTTACGGTAACGAGACATACCCGTGCCTGCCGGGATAAGTTTTCCAATAATCACGTTTTCTTTTAGCCCCATCAGCGGGTCTACCTTACCTTTAATGGCCGCTTCTGTCAGGACCCTGGTAGTTTCCTGGAATGAAGCAGCAGACAGGAAGGAATCCGTCGCCAGGGAAGCTTTGGTAATACCCAGTAACACGGTTTTTGCTTTGCCGGGTTTGCCGCCCTTGGCAATAGCTCGTCGATTGGCCTCTTCAAATTCAAAGAAATCTATGGTACCTCCCGGTAGCAGGTCGGTATCCCCCGGGTCTTCAACCTTGACCTTACGTAACATCTGCCTGATCATCACTTCAATGTGTTTATCGTTAATGTTTACCCCCTGCAAGCGGTAAACGCGCTGTACTTCCCGCAGCAAATACAGTTGCACCTTCCGGACACCTTTAACCTTTAGCAAGTCATGGGGATTGACCGAACCCTCGGTAAGCTCATCGCCTGCTTCCACCATGTCACCATCCCGCACCTTTAGCCGCGACCCATAAGGAATCTGCTGGGAAGACTTCACCTCGTCACCCTCTACAATAGAAATCTCCCTGCGACCCTTTACTTCCTTAATACGGACAACACCGTCCGCTTCGGCAATCAGCGCCTGCCCTTTAGGTTTCCGTGCTTCAAACAATTCTTCAACCCGCGGCAGACCCTGGGTAATATCGTCTCCGGCCACACCACCGGTATGGAAGGTACGCATGGTTAACTGTGTACCCGGCTCCCCGATTGACTGCGCGGCAATGATACCCACAGCCTCACCTATCTCCACCTTCTTACCGGTTGCCAGGTTTCGCCCATAGCACTTGGCACAAACCCCGTACCTAGCTTTGCAAGTGAGGATGGAGCGAATGTCAACCTTTTTGATACCGGCCTGCATAATAACCTGAATATCTTCTTCTTTGATTTCTTCATTTGCCGTGACAATTACTTCTCCCGTTTCCGGGTGAATAATATCATTTGCCGCCACCCGGCCGGCCAAACGTTCAGGCAGTGTCTCAATAACTTCGTTGCCATCGGTAATCTCTGTTGCTTCGATGCTCTGGTCCGTGCCACAATCCTCTTCCCGGACAATTACATCCTGGGCCACATCCACCAGACGTCGGGTCAGGTAACCTGAGTCCGCCGTTCTCAGCGCAGTGTCCGCAAGGCCTTTCCGGGCACCGTGGGTGGAAATAAAGTACTCCAACACCGTCAAGCCTTCTCTAAAGTTGGCCTTAATAGGTAAATCGATAATGCGACCCGAAGGGTCTGCCATGAGACCACGCATCCCGGCCAATTGCCGTATCTGCTGTACGTTACCCCGGGCACCGGAAGTAGCCATCATGAAAATAGGATTAAATTTGTCAAGTGTTCCCATCAGCCGTTCGGTAACGGTTTCAGTGGCGTTATTCCAAAGATTGATAACTTTTTGATAGCGCTCATCTTCTGTGATTAAGCCGCGCCGGTACTGCTGTTCAACGTTTTCAACCTCTTCCTCGGTTTGAGCAAGAATTTCCTTTTTATTGGTGGGCACGTGGATATCTGCTACGCCGATAGTAATTCCCGCCTTGGTGGAATAATGAAAACCAAGCCGTTTAATACCATCGAGAAGCTTTGCCGTGGCGTCAAGCCCCAGTTCCCGGTAGCAGTCAGCTACTATTTGTCCCAGTGCTTTTTTATCTGCTTCCTTATTGTAGAAGCCCAGTTCCTTGGGGACGGATGCTTCATAGTTAAAAATCATCCGGCCGGCGGTAGTCTCCACCAGTTTGCCGTCTATACGCACTTTAATCTTGGCCTGAAGAGCAACTACTCCGGCTTCGTAAGCCATTTTTACTTCTTCATAGCCGGAAAATACCTTTCCTTCACCTTTTGCCCCGTCCTTGGCCACGGTCAGATAGTATATTCCCAACACCAAGTCCTGGTTGGGTGTGGCAACCGGTTGACCGTCCTTGGGGTTTAAGATATTGCCGCTGGAAAGCATCAACAGTCTTGCCTCGGCTTGTGCTTCAGCGGACAGCGGTACGTGAACAGCCATCTGATCTCCGTCAAAGTCCGCGTTATAAGCGGTACAGACCAGGGGATGCACCTGCAATGCGCGGCCTTCCACCAGCACCGGTTCAAAAGCCTGAATTCCCAGACGATGTAGAGTGGGCGCACGGTTCAAAAGTACCGGATGTTCTTTAATAACCTCTTCCAGCACATCCCAAACTTCGTTGCGCAGCCGCTCCACCAGCCGCTTTGAACTCTTGATATTGTGGGCAAAGCCCTTGTCTACCAATCGCTTCATTACAAAGGGTTTAAACAACTCCAAAGCCATTTCCTTGGGCAAACCGCACTGGTGCATCTTCAGTTCCGGGCCTACTACAATTACAGAACGTCCTGAATAGTCCACCCTCTTGCCCAGTAAGTTTTGGCGGAAACGCCCCTGCTTCCCTTTGAGCATATCACTAAGTGATTTTAATGGCCTGTTTCCGGGACCGGTAACCGGGCGGCCCCTGCGACCGTTATCAATCAACGCATCCACTGCTTCCTGCAGCATGCGCTTCTCATTGCGGACGATAATGTCCGGCGCACCCAAGTCCAGCAGGCGCTTCAAACGGTTATTCCTGTTAATTACCCGGCGATACAGGTCGTTAAGGTCGGAGGTGGCAAACCGCCCGCCGTCAAGCTGCACCATCGGGCGCAGTTCCGGCGGAATAACGGGAATAACGTCCAAAATCATCCACTCCGGACGGTTGCCGGAATTTTTAAAGGCCTCCACCACTTCCAATCTCCTGATGGCTCTTACTTTGCGTTGACCGCTTACTTCCTGTAATTCCTGTCTTAACTCGGCAGCCATTTTATCCAAATCAATTTCTTCAAGCAAAGCATTGATAGCTCCCGCGCCCATACCCGCTTTAAACTTGCTGCCATACTTGTCGCGATACTCCCGGTATTCCGTCTCAGTAAGGAGTTGTTTTTTCATCAGTGGGGTTTCTTGCGGGTCTACAACCACATAAGAAACAAAATACAACACTTTTTCCAACGAACGGGGAGACATATCCAAAAGTAATCCCATTCTGCTGGGTATCCCTTTAAAATACCAGATATGCGATACCGGTGCCGCCAGTTCTATATGCCCCAAGCGCTCCCGGCGTACTTTTGAGCGAGTTACTTCTACACCGCAACGATCACAAATAATACCCTTATACCGTACTCTTTTGTACTTTCCGCAGTGGCATTCCCAATCTTTGGTGGGGCCGAAAATCTTTTCACAAAAGAGTCCTTCCCGTTCAGGCTTTAATGTCCGGTAATTGATGGTTTCCGGCTTTTTAACCTCTCCACTGGACCAAGCCCTAATCTGCTCCGGTGAAGCTAAACCTATCCGTATCCGGTCAAAGTAATTCACGTCTATCAAAGGCCTCGCTCCCTTCAGTATTTATCCTATCCACAAAGCTTCATGACAGATAAGTTATCCGGTTGGTTTTACGGCGGAAGAACCTTGGCTTAATAGCCGTCATCCTTGTAATCTTCAAAGTCGTCTTCATCCAGGTTTACATCATCAATATCTTCTTCCATATCCTCTTCATCGCTTAACTCCAGGTCACTTTCATCATCCAACTCCAAATCATCTTCATCCAGTTCATCCGTATCTTCACCCGCTTCATCATCCTCTTCTCCCTTGACGTCAATCCCCAGTTCCTTAGCTGTTTCACTGATGTCTTCCTCTTCCTCTTTTATCTCAATTTCTTCTTCGTCTTCGGAGAGCACTTTTACATCCAATCCCAGACTCTGCAGTTCCTTAATCAAAACTTTAAAGGATTCCGGGACACCAGGTTCCGGAACATTCTCTCCCTTAACTATAGCCTCGTACGTTTTGACGCGGCCCACAACATCATCAGATTTAACAGTAAGTATTTCCTGTAGAGTATAAGCCGCACCGTATGCTTCCAGAGCCCAAACTTCCATTTCCCCAAACCGCTGGCCTCCAAACTGGGCCTTGCCGCCCAGGGGTTGCTGGGTGACCAGCGAGTATGGGCCCGTGGAACGGGCATGTATCTTGTCGTCCACCAGGTGGGCCAGTTTCAACATGTACATGTAACCCACCGTTACTTCATTATCAAACTCTTCTCCGGTACGTCCATCATATAGTTTGGTTTTACCATTTTCCTTAACTCCGGCTTTTTGTAACAAATTAAATACATCTTCTTCGCTGGCACCGTCAAAAACCGGTGTGGCCATGTGCATACCCAATGTTTTTGCTGCCCAACCCAGATGGCATTCCAGTACCTGACCGATATTCATCCGGGAAGGTACACTCAATGGGTTGAGTACAATTTCCAAAGGTGTTCCATCCGGGAGGAAGGGCATGTCTTCCTCCGGCAGAATTCGAGAAATAACCCCTTTATTACCGTGACGACCGGCCATTTTGTCACCTTCGGAAATTTTTCTTTTTTGTGCCACATATACCCGCACCAGCTTGTTGACACCGGGGGCAAGCTCGTCGCCGTTTTCGCGGGAAAACACCTTGACATCAACCACCTTGCCGGTTTCCCCGTGGGGAACACGCAGGGAAGTATCACGAACTTCCCGAGCCTTTTCACCAAAAATTGCCCGCAACAACCGTTCCTCGGCAGTCAGTTCAGTCTCACCTTTCGGCGTAACCTTACCTACTAAAATGTCCCCAGGTCGTACCTCAGCCCCCACACGAATAATACCACGCTCATCAAGATCTTTAAGCACGTCTTCTCCCACATTGGGGATATCCCGGGTGATTTCTTCGGGACCCAGTTTCGTATCCCGGGCATCAGCTTCATATTCCTCAATATGAATAGAGGTGAAGACATCGTCCTTTACCAATTTTTCGCTGATGAGAATGGCGTCCTCGTAATTGTAACCTTCCCAGGTCATGAAACCTATCAAGACATTGCGACCCAAGGCCAGTTCACCTTGGTCGGTAGACGGGCCGTCGGCAATCACGTCTCCCTGCTTAACCCGCTGGCCCTTAATAACAATTGGCTTTTGGTTAATACAAGTGCCTTGATTAGAACGGGCAAATTTCTGCAGGTGATAAACATCAGTGGTTCCGGTATCGGTGCGAATAACAATTTTATCAGCGCTTACCCTTTCCACTACACCGTCATTTTTAGCCAACATTACCGCACCGGAATCCCGGGCGGTTTTCCACTCCATCCCGGTACCCACCAACGGTGCCTCGGTATTTAACAAAGGTACCGCCTGCCGCTGCATGTTAGCGCCCATCAAAGCACGGTTGGCATCATCGTGTTCCAGGAACGGTATCAAAGCTGTAGCGACACTGACTACCTGCTTTGGCGATACGTCCATGAAGTCTACCTTATCCACGGGCACAACAAGAATTTCACTGCCGTGGCGCGCATTAACCTTGCTGTGAATAAATCTTCCCTCGTCGTCCAGCGGTGCATTGGCCTGGGCTACAATGTAATTATCTTCCTCATCCGCAGTTAAATATTCGATCTCGTCAGTAACCACACCGCGTTCCTTATCAACTTTGCGGTATGGTGTCTCAATAAAACCAAACTCATTAATCCGGGCATAGGTACTTAAGGAACCTATCAAGCCGATGTTGGGCCCTTCAGGAGTCTCAATGGGACACATGCGGCCATAATGGGAATGGTGAACATCTCGAACTTCAAATCCCGCTCTCTCCCTGCTCAAGCCACCAGGACCCAAGGCGCTGAGGCGCCTCTTATGAGTTAATTCAGCCAGGGGGTTAGTCTGATCCATAAATTGGGATAACTGGCTGCTACCGAAAAACTCCTTAATCGCGGCAACCACCGGCCTAATATTGATCAAAACTTGGGGAGTAATGACATCCACATCTTGAATAGTCATACGTTCACGTACAACCCGCTCCATGCGGGACAAGCCAATGCGAAACTGGTTCTGTAGCAGTTCCCCTACCGAACGTAACCTGCGGTTACCTAAATGGTCAATATCATCAGGCTTAACCTTTCCGTCCATCAATTTTAAAAAGTACCTGATAGCAGCGATAATATCATCCCGGGTAATATGCTTTTCATTGCCGGCCAAGGCGTCGGCGGGCAGTTCGTCTTTTAGTTTCTTATTAATTTTGTAACGGCCCACCTTACCCAGGTCATATCGCTTGGGGTCAAAGAATAATGTTTCCAGTAGTGACCGCGCACTTTCAACCGTAGGGGGTTCGCCGGGACGCAGGCGCTTGTAAATTTCAATCAACGCCTCATCCTCGCCGTCGGTAGTGTCTTTTTCCAGGGTTAACTGAATACGCTGGTCGTTCTGGAACAAATCCAAAATGTGACTGTTAGCGTTCCAGCCTAAAGCCCGCACCAGTACTGTAACAGGTAATTTTCTGGTGCGGTCAATACGGACATGGATGTTATTATTAACATCACTTTCAAATTCCAACCAGGCACCGCGATTTGGTATAATGGTCGCAGCGTACAGTTTCACGCCGCTGGAATCAATGCTTTCATGATAATACACACCGGGAGAACGTACCAGCTGGCTGACAATCACCCTTTCCGCACCGTTGATGATAAAGGTCCCCTTTTCCGTCATCAGCGGAAAATCGCCCATAAACACTTCTTGTTCTTTAACCTCACCGGTTTCCTTATTGATCAGGCGTACTTTTACCCTCAACGGAGCAGCATATGTAACATCCCGTTCTTTACACTCTTCCACTTCATACTTGGGTTTCCCCAGGCTGTAGTCAACAAATTCCAGCACCAGGTTGCCCG
This sequence comes from uncultured Thermoanaerobacteraceae bacterium, assembly GCA_964529795.1. Classification (GTDB taxonomy): domain Bacteria; phylum Bacillota; class JADQBR01; order JADQBR01; family JADQBR01; genus CAZGXM01. Next base: position 4,465 of record CAZGXM010000064.1, on the reverse strand, counting down.
TGAAGTCTTGGATGGGAGAAATATCGCGGAACATCTCTTTTATGCCCTCATGTAAAAACCAGTCGTAGGAATTTTTTTGAATCTCAATAAGGTTGGGCATATCCAAAACTTCGTCAATCTTGGTAAAGCTCCACCGTTCCCTGGTCCCTACCTTTACAGGACAGGCCATTGACACATCACCCCCATTAATTATGTAAGCAAAATGCCGTATAAAATGTTAAAATCCCCTCACGTTATAAATACAGTAAAAGTGGTAAAAGCAAGGTTTAATACCTAAACCTCGCTTCTTGTAAAATATGGCAACAAAAACATTCCACCTGTTTAGCCTAACCAAAAGCCATGTGAAATATTCCCATGTAAAAATAAACTTACCTTAAAAACCACATTTTTTAAAGACTAAATGCCATTTTAATATGCTAGCATACTAGCAATGGGGTGTCAAGAAAAATTTTTTTAAAAAAATTTGACATGGGTGGAAACGGAACATGCAACCGGTAGACAAATCAAGCCGACCCTTTGGGTCGGCTTGATTTGTCTACTTAACCTCAACAGAAGCACCGGCTTCTTCAAGTTTGGACTTGATGGATTCTGCTTCTTCCTTACTAACCTTTTCCTTAACCGGTTTGGGTGCCCCGTCAACAAGAGCTTTGGCTTCTTTTAGGCCAAGACCGGTGATTTCGCGAACGACTTTGATTACGCTAATTTTCTTATCTCCAGGGCCTTGCAGAATTACATCAAATTCAGTCTGCTCTTCTTCAGCAACTTCAGCAGCACCGGGAGCAACGGCAACGGCAGCTACCGGAGCAGCAGCACTTACACCAAATTCCTCCTCAAAAGCTTTAACAAGCTCAGCGAGTTCCAGCACAGTCATTTCTTTCACAGCGTCAAGAATCTCTTGTACTTTGGACATTTAATTCTCCTCCTCTTATTTTTTAAGTAATTTTTAAATTTTTAAGCCATTTGCTCTTTTTCTTTGCGAATAGCCTCCAATACATAAACCAAATTACGAATAGTACCTTGCAGTACGTTAGCAAACCCGGCCATAGGCGCCTGCATACCTCGGAGAACCTGGGCCAGTAATTCTTCTCGCGTGGGCAGTTCCGCCAGAGCTTTGATCTCCTCAATACCAATTACCTTGCCTTCCAGTATACCTGCTTTTATCTCCAGGTCCTTATGATCCTTGGCAAATTTGGATAAGATTTTTGCCGGGGATACAGCATCCTCTGTACCGAAAGCTATGGCCGTAGGCCCTTCAAGATACGGGTCCAACCCCTCCAAGCCCATATCGCGAGCAGCAATGGTGACCAACGTATTTTTCAATACTTTGTATTCTACATTGGCTTCGCGTAATTTGGCCCGGAGTTCGGTCATCTCCGCCACATTAAGACCCCTGTAATCGGTAAGCACCGCACCGCGAGCATTTCCCAGTTTTTCCTTGATTTCCGCAACAATTTCGGCCTTTTGCTGACGTTGTTTATTCAAACAGTACACCTCCTTTCTCAATTCGAGGTTCGAAATTTGAAGTCCGAGGTTTGATTACTGCCTTAGCCAGGTCTCCCCCTCGCACTTCGATTTATGTATTAAGCTGGGTTTTCAATTCTCGCGCGTAATCTTTTGTACGGGAAGTGAACAACATGAAACAGCCCCCGCAGACATGCGAGGGCTAGGAAAATTCATTACAGTAGTAATTTTCCACATTACTTTTTTGTAAACCTCGGCAGGCGGTTTTCCATTAAACCTTACGGTACCTACTGTCTACGGTTGGTATGCAGTTATATCAACTCACTTTTACATCTTAGCACATTAAGCTGCTTTACGTCAATTACCAGCCTGTGGCTTTTGGGGGACTAACCTTAATCCCCGGCCCCATGGTAGAAGAAACGGTAATACTGCGCAAGTACTGCCCCTTGGCTGCAGCCGGGCGGGCTTTAACCAGCACGTCCAAAAGCGCTTTAAAATTCTCACGCAGCTTATCCGCATCAAAAGAAACTTTCCCGATGGGCACATGGACAATACCGGCTTTATCCACACGGTATTCAATTTTACCGGCTTTAACCTCGGAAACTGCCTTTTCTATATCAAAGGTAACTGTCCCGGATTTGGGATTGGGCATCATGCCGCGGGGCCCTAAAATACGCCCCAGCTTACCCACAACACTCATCATATCAGGAGTGGAAATGGCCACATCAAAGTCCAGCCAACCGCCCTGAATTTTTTCCGCAAGCTCTTCAGCCCCAACGTAATCGGCACCGGCTGTTTCCGCTTCTTTTGCCTTTTCACCTTTGGCAAAAACAAGAACGGTCTTGGTTTTACCTGTTCCGTGAGGCAGTACCACGGTACCCCGCACCTGCTGGTCGGCATGCCGCGGGTCAACACCCAGCCTCACTGCCACCTCCACAGTCTCGTCAAACTTGGCGGGAGCAGTTTTTTTAACCAGCTCCACTGCTTCTTCAGGGTCGTATAACTTATTACGGTCAACTTTTTTAACTACTTCTTGATACTTCTTGCCACGTTTTGGCATAATTAAACCTCCTTAGTGGTTAGCGGAATAATCCTCCCACAATTAAATACCTGCAACATAAGCTTTGTAACTAGACAACCTCAATACCCATACTACGGGCAGTGCCTTCAATCATCCGCATGGCTGCTTCAACACTTGCGGCGTTAAGGTCCTTCATTTTCAGCTCAGCAATTTCCTTCACCTGATCCCGGGTAACCTTGGCAATCTTATTGCGGTTAGGTTCACCAGAGGCGGTTTCAATACCCGCAGCTTTCTTTAACAATACTGCCGCCGGGGGAGTCTTGGTAATGAAGGAAAAGGAACGATCCTCATATACAGTAATTTCCACTGGTATAATTAAGCCAGCATCCTTTGCTGTTCTTTCGTTAAATTCTTTACAAAAGCCCATAATATTTACCCCGTGTTGCCCCAAGGCGGGACCAACCGGCGGGGCAGGATTGGCTTTGCCGGCAGGAACCTGTAATTTGATCACGCCGATAACTTTCTTAGCCATTTGCTCCACCTCCTTAAAATTTTGTGGTAATAGGGAAGTACCCTCCCACAGGAAAACCCTGCAAAGCTAGACTTTTTCAACCTGAGAAAATTCCAGTTCCACAGGAGTTTCCCGACCAAACATGGATACCATTACTTTTAATTTACCCTTATCGGGGTAAATCTCCTCAACAGCACCGATAAAATTTTCAAAAGGCCCGCTGATAACCCGAACATTTTGACCGATGTCGTAGTCAATTTTCGCCCTGGGAGTTTCCACACCCATATGTCGTAAGATAACTTTCACTTCTGACTCTCTTAAGGGAATTGGCTTTGCACCGGTGCCAACAAAACCGGTAACTCCAGGGGTGTTGCGCACAACATACCAGGAATCATCCGTCAAAACCATTTCCACCAGCACATAACCGGGATACACTTTTCGTTTGGAAATGGTTTTTTTTCCGTCTTTAATCTGCACTTCGTCTTCCATAGGTACCAGCACCCGGAATATCTTTTCACCCATGTTCATGGATTCCAAACGCTTTTCCAGGTTAGCCTTTACCTTGTTTTCATAACCGGAATAAGTGTGAATCACATACCACTGTTTTTCCATAACAGCCAAGGACCCCGTGATAGGCTCCTCACCCCCCGTTCTTAATTTTTTACAGAATGAAATCCAACAAAAAACTTAGAATAGAGTCAGCCACCCAAATCAATGCTGCCACCGTCAGCGTTGCCACCAGTACCACATAGGTATAGGTAATTAACTGTTTTTGATTTGGCCAGTGTACTTTTTTCAGTTCCGCCCAAACTCCCCGGAAAAACTTACCGGTCCTTTCAGTGAACGATTTATTTCCCTTGTTTTTAGCAACAGCTTTAGCCGCCACACTGCTCACTTCCTTAATAATAAGGTTTACCACTTCTTGCCGCCAACTACTTGGTTTCTTTATGCACGGTATGCGTCTTGCAGTAAGGACAATATTTTTTTAACTCTTTCCGATCCGGATTTGTACGCTTGTTCTTAGTAGTTATATAGTTCCTCCGCTTGCAATCAGCGCAAGCCAAGATTATACTCACCCGCACTTGTGACACCCCCTGTAAATTTCCCACATTTTCGCGAATACCCGGCAGTTTATTTAAAATCCTGGTTTTTAATAGAGAAGAGATTTATCTGCTCGTTCAATCCTCCGAGTATCCCGCCATAAACTCAGTACCTTAATAATTTATCATATTTTCCTTTTTAGTGTCAACTTTTTTAGGTTCTGGAAAATTCTTGCATTCCTTAACAGCTTTCCTATTCATGTAATCTTTTAAACCTGCTTGATCAAAGAAAAAATACTGATACTGTTTTAGTCACCTATTACCATTTAAAAAAGCAGGACCTGACTCGGCCCTGCTTTACTCTTTTAATCCAGTTCATTATTCGGAAATTGAACTTACCACACCGGCACCGACGGTACGCCCGCCTTCACG
>CAZGXM010000063.1:0-15775 GCA_964529795.1 uncultured Thermoanaerobacteraceae bacterium | reverse complement strand
TCCCCGATAGCTCAATGGTAGAGCATTCGGCTGTTAACCGAAGGGTTGCTGGTTCGAGTCCAGCTCGGGGAGCCAGAAACAACAGTCAGGTGTATCCTGGCTGTTATTATTTTTTAAGCCATTTTTTCTTGCCTGAAGAGGCCTGCAAACACCTTTACAGTATAAATAAAAGCCTTACCGGGCAATATGGTAAGGCTTTTATTATCAGTTTTTTTGTTTTCTAAGCCAATTCTTTTCGCAGGCTTTCCATAGCCTTGTTCACTTCTTCGATGCTGGCGCCGTCTTCAAGGGTACTAAGGTCGCCAATTTGCTCTCCTTCGGCAACTGCCTTGATGACCCGGCGCATAATTTTACCGCTACGGGTTTTTGGCAGCATTTTCACGAACTTTATTTCCTTGGGTGTGGCTACCGGCCCGATCTTTTCACGGATAAGGTTGCGAATGGCCTGTATATTTTCCTCGCTGGGTTCATGGCCCTCTTTAAGGACAATCAGACAGACAATCGCCTGACCCTTGACCTCGTCCTTGACGCCTATGGCCATCCCTTCTGCTACTGACGGGTGTGCAGAGATAACTTCTTCCACTTCCCGGGTGCCCAGGCGGTGGCCGGCCACGTTGATAACCTCATCCGCACGGCCCAGTACCCAGAAATAGCCATCCTCGTCTTCAATGCCATAATCTCCCGTCATATAGAGCAGCTGGTCTTTGAAGAAACCAAAGTAGGAATTTTTGTACCTCTCGTCATCTCCCCAAACTGTCATCAAATTGCCTGGCGGCAGGGGAGGCTCAACAACCAAAAAGCCTTTCTTGCCTTTGGGTACTTCGTTACCGCTGGGGTCAACCACCTTCAGCCTGTATCCCACTACGGGCTTGGTGGGAGAACCGGGCTTAATTGGCAGGGACTCAACTCCGGGCATATTGGAGAGAATCGGCCATCCGCTCTCCGTTTGCCAGTAATGGTCAATCACTTTCACTCCTAACGTATCGGCAGCCCAATGCCAGGTAGGTTCATCCAGGGGTTCGCCTGCCAGAAAGAGATACTTTAAAGAACTGCGGTCATAAATGGTCATATAATGTTGCGGGTGTTTGCGCAGAATCCTGAAAGCCGTGGGTGCACTGAAGATGTGGGTTACTCCGTATTTTTCAACTATTTGCCACCAGATGGAAGGGTCCGGGTAAATCGGGGTGCCTTCGTACATAATGGTGGTGACACCTTTCAGCAGCGGGGCGTAAACAATGTAAGAATGTCCTACCACCCAGCCAATATCGGAAGTGGAGAAGTAGACATCGCCGTCACCCACGTCATAAATCTGCCCCATGGAGTTATGCAGGGCGACAATATGCCCGCCGGTATCTCTTACCACTCCTTTTGGTTTGCCAGTGGTACCTGAGGTGTAGAGGATATATGACGGATCAGTGCTTTCCATTTCTTCCGGTTCCACAAAGTTTTCGCCTTTTTCGGCCAGTGCTTCTTTCCAATCCAGGTCCCGGCCATCAACCATCTCAAATTCCGCATATCCCCTGTTAAGAATGATACAGTGGTCAACCTGATGCCTGGCGTTTTTTATTGCTTTATCCACAATATTTTTCAGCGGCACTACTTTACCGCCTCTGAGGCCTGCGTCTGCCAGCAGGATAGCCTTCGGCTTGGCGTCATCGATTCTTTCAGCTAAAGAATCATAACTAAAGCCGGCAAATACAACTGAATGAATTGCGCCGATACGGGCGCAGGCCAACATGGAAATGGCTGCTTCCAGTACCATGGGCAGGTAGATGACTACCCGGTCACCTTTACCAATACCCAAATTTTTTAATACACCGGCAAAACGGTTAACTTCCTTATATAACTGGTAGTAGGTTAGTATTTTGCTTTTTCCTGTCTCGGGGCTTTCCCAGATGATGGCCGCTTGACCTCTTTTTGTTCCCAAGGCGTGCCGGTCCACGGCGTTATAGCAAAGGTTGGTTTTTCCGCCAACGAACCAGCGGTAGAAAGGTGCTTTGGAATCATCCAAAACCCTGTCGCATTTTTTATACCAGTGCAATTTTTCTGCAGTTTCTCCCCAAAAAGCTTCCGGATTTTCAATGGAATAACGATAGGTTTCTTGGTAACTCATATTATTAATACAACCTCCTTAAATTTAGCAAACTTTATTTTACCGCAATAAAACTATTAAATCACCTCCAAAAACAGTTTAGATGCGTCTAAATGTTACAAAAGTTCTGATAATATAATTTATATAATTTTCATATTAAGACTTGCTTGACAGAAGCTCAAGATTTTTACGGTGAACAGTAGTATTTTAAGCTTAGGCAGTAAAGATAATACCATAAATGGATTATAAATGTTTTTCACGTTTGCTAATAGGTGTTAATTGTGGCTATACTGTCCACTGTTTTTGGGTGTATTAAAAAGAAAATAAGAGTATTGCAGAGGTATTCTTGCATAATAAAGGCGTCGGGCAGTTATTGGCTAATTTCAGCCAAACTAACAGCTTGCATAAAATACCGGCCCGTGGTTTATAATATCATTGAAAGGTCAATGAAGGTCAAAAGGTAAGAAATAGTCAAGAGAGGTGTCGTTGTTGCGCAGCCTGGCGGATAGAATCGAGCAATATATTAAAAAATTACTGAGAGAACATAAAGAAGAGTCGGTTGAACTGAGGCGGAATGATTTGGCGCAAGTTTTCCAATGTGTTCCTTCGCAGATAAACTATGTTTTAAGTACGCGTTTTACTTTGGAACAAGGCTACCTGATTGAAAGCCGCCGGGGTGGTGGCGGATATATTCGTATCACCAAATTAACGATGGAACAGGATAGCGAGCTGCTTCAACTAATAAATCAAACTGCGAATAAGTTAATCAGTCAACAGGTAGGTGAAGGTCTTACCGATCGTTTGGCAGAGGAAGGTTTTATTACTCAAAGAGAAGCCTTGCTGATCAAGGCGATGATTAATCGTGATGCTTTACCGGTGGAACTTCCATTAAGGGATATGATTCGTGCAAACATTCTCCGGGCAATGCTATTGATGCTTTTGCGAAAAGAATTTAGTGAGGAGGGGTAAGCATGTATTGCCAGCACTGCAAGCAACGACCGGCAACAGTGCACATTACCAAGATTGTTAATGGAGAAAAATCGGTGTTACAGTTGTGTCAGGAATGTGCCTCGCAAATACAGGGTGAGGGGTTTAATTGGGATGCGCATTTCCCTTTTAATTTATTGAGTAGCTTCTTTGAAGAAGTGGAGCCAAGTGCGGGCTTTAGCCAAGATACCAGGCAGCGGGTAATAGAATGCAAAACCTGTGGTCAAACTTATCACAATTTCCGTGAAACCGGCAAACTGGGCTGCGGTGACTGCTACGATACGTTCGGTGCCCAGTTATCGCCGGTGATAAGACGGATTCACGGCAGCGAAAGGCATACTGGAAAAATTCCCCGGCGCAGTGGAAAAAAGATAAAACTGCGTAAGGAAATAGAAAGTTTAAAAAGAGAGCTGCAAATACTGGTGGAAAAAGAAGCGTTTGAAAAGGCGGCGGAGGTCAGGGACAAGATTAAAGAACTGGAAAATAAGGCGGACTAAGGGGGGATAAGCTTGCCGTTTAAAGATATTATTAAGCGTATACGCAGTAAATGGATGGAGGGGTCAGGCTCCCGAGCAGACATTGTGGTCAGTAGCAGAATTCGTTTAGCTCGCAACTTGAAAGGGATACCTTTCCCGCATCAAGTCAATACAGAGGATGCTGCCAAAGTTATTGAGTCGGTGAAGCAGGCTATAGCTAAAGATTTAAAAAAGGAATTTCCTACAGTGGAATTGACCGGCCTTGCAGAATTAGACCGTTTGCAAAAGCAAATACTAGTGGAGAAGCACTTAATCAGTCCTAATCTACTGGAACATAATAGGTACGGTGCAGTGGTGTTGGACGAAGATGAGGAAATAAGTATTATGGTAAACGAAGAAGACCACTTGAGAATTCAGTGCTTGCTCCCGGCTCTACAGCTTCATGAAGCCTGGCGCATTGCCGATAAGGTGGACAATAGCTTGGAGAAACACTTGAATTATGCTTTTAATGAAAAGTTTGGCTATGTTACCGCTTGTCCCACCAATGTCGGGACCGGCATGCGGGCGTCAGTGATGCTTCATTTGCCCGGGCTGGTCATGACCAAAAGAGCGGGGAAAGTTTTTTCAGCATTGTCTCAGGTGGGGCTGGTGGTTCGCGGTTTGTATGGAGAGGGTACCGAAGCACTGGGAAATTTATTTCAAGTATCCAATCAGATTTCCATGGGGCGTACCGAAGAAGAAATTATTAACAACCTTTCCGGCGTTACTCAAAAAATCGTTGACCAGGAGCGGGAAGCGCGTACGTTGTTAAAGGAAGAACTGGGTATTGGTTTGGAGGACCGGGTTTGGCGGGCTTACGGCACTTTACGTTATGCCCGTGTAATGAGTTCTGAAAAGGCTTTGTCGTTATTGTCACAGGTACGGTTGGGAGTTGACCTGAATATTGTTGAGGGACTTGATGCAAGGATATTGACTGAGTTGATGGTGATGATACAACCCGGATGTTTGCAAAAGATTATGGGCCAAGAAATGGACGCGGATATGCGCGATATTTACCGGGCACACTTGTTGAGGGAAAGAATAAAAATAGAAAATACGTAGGAGGTGCTTGAATATGTTTTCCAGATTTACCGAACGGGCGCAGAAGGTTTTGGCATTGGCCAGGGAAGAAGCGATTAATTTGTCCTATCCGGCCATAGGCACGGAGCACTTATTATTGGCATTGATAAGAGAAGGTGAAGGTGTTGCCGCCAAATCCTTACAGCAGTTAGGAGTAGATTTAGAGGCGCTGCGTGAAAAAGTAAAAAATGTCATAGGTGAGCCGCAACAAGGTCCCGGGCAGGAAATAGGGTTAACGCCGCGCTCCAAAAAGGTATTGGAACTCGCGGCTTATGAAGCACGTAGACAAGGCGTCAACTACATTGGGACCGAACACATTTTACTGGGATTGCTGCGTGAAGGAGAGGGTATTGCTGCCCGGGTATTGGAGAGTATGGGAGTAAAACTGGAGACTGTTCAGCAAAAGGTTTACGAGTTGTTGGGAGTGGACCAGTCTCAGGGACACGATCAATTATTCCCGTCATTTTTCAACACTCACTTTAATGGGCAGTACCCGGGGCCTACGCCGCAGGGGAATGCCAAGGCAAAACCAAAGGCTGCTACTTCCACGCCAACGTTGGACCAGTTTGGCCGGGACTTGACGCAACTGGCAAAGGAAGATGATTTGGACCCCATTATCGGGCGCGCCAAGGAAATAGAAAGGGTTATCCAGGTATTGAGTAGGAGGACCAAGAACAACCCTGTGTTAATCGGTGACCCGGGAGTAGGTAAGACTGCCATAGCGGAAGGTTTGGCCCAAAAAATTGTCAACAACCAGGTGCCGGAAATTTTGGCTGACAAGCGAGTGGTTACCTTGGATATGTCTTCGCTGGTTGCCGGTTCCAAGTTCCGTGGGGAATTTGAAGAACGCTTGAAGAAAGTGATTGGGGAAATTGTACAAGCAGGGAATATCATATTGTTTATTGATGAACTGCATACGCTGGTCGGTGCCGGCGCTGCAGAAGGGGCCATAGACGCTGCCAACATTTTAAAACCTGCTTTGGCCAGGGGAGAATTGCAGTGTATTGGTGCAACCACATTGGATGAGTACCGGAAACACATTGAAAAGGATGCAGCGCTGGAAAGACGTTTCCAACCCATTAAAGTTGAAGAACCTTCCAGAGAGGAAACAATTGCTATTCTGAAAGGTCTACGGGATAAGTATGAAGCACATCACCGGGTAGAGATTACAGATAAAGCCATTGAAGCGGCGGTAAAATTAAGTGACCGTTATATTACCGAGCGCTTTCTGCCGGATAAAGCCATAGATTTAATCGATGAAGCGGCAAGTAGGGTACGCCTGGACACCAGTATGGCACCGGACGGCCTGAAACAACTGGAGAAGGAACTTGAGGAAGTCAGGAAGGAAAAAGAAGCGGCAGTATACGGGCAGGAATTTGAAAAAGCGGCACAACTCAGGGACCGTGAACAGCAGTTGAAGCAGAAAATTGAAGAGGAAAGGGAGAACTGGGAAAAACAGCGGGGGTCAAAAAAAGCCATTGTAGAAGCAGAGGATATTGCCCGGATAGTTTCCAGTTGGACGGGAGTACCGGTCAGCAAGTTGGAACAGACTGAAAGTGAAAAGCTGTTAAAACTTGAAGAATTGCTGCACGAGCGGGTAATCGGCCAAGATGAGGCAGTCAGAGCGGTAGCCAGGGCAATTCGACGTGCCCGTGCAGGGTTAAAGAGCCCGAAACGGCCTATTGGTTCTTTCATTTTTCTTGGACCTACCGGTGTTGGTAAAACCGAACTGGCCCGGGCGTTGGCTGAGGCCATGTTCGGTGATGAAGATGCCCTTATCCGTTTGGACATGTCGGAGTATATGGAAAAACATGCTGTATCCCGCATGCTGGGGGCGCCTCCCGGATATGTGGGATATGAAGAGGCCGGCCAATTGACCGAGGCGGTGCGGCGCAAACCATATTCGGTGGTCTTGTTTGACGAGATTGAGAAAGCCCACCCGGAAGTATTCAATGTCCTGCTGCAGGTGTTGGAGGACGGGCGGTTGACTGATAATCAGGGAAGAGTGGTAGATTTCCGAAACACGGTCTTAATTATGACTTCCAATGTAGGTGCGTCCACAATAAAACGAGAGGCGAAAATGGGTTTTAAACCTGAGGGTGAGGACCAGCATGAGACCATGAAACGTAACATCATGGAGCAGTTGAGAAAATCCTTCAGGCCCGAATTTTTGAACCGGATTGATGAGATAATAGTGTTCCATTCACTTAATAAAGAACACATCAAGGAAATTGTAGGACTGATGCTTGAGGAATTAAACCAGCGGTTAAAGGAACAGGACTTGACCATTGAAGCCACATCCCAGGCTAAAGAGGCTTTGGCTGAGGAGGGATATGACGAGAATTTCGGGGCAAGGCCTTTGCGGCGGGCTATTTTGAAGCTTGTGGAGGACCCCATTTCTGAAGATCTACTGGAAGGACGTTTTCAGCCGGGGGATAATCTCCGGGTTTCCGTGGAAAAGGGCAAGATAAGAGTGGATAAAACGTAATTGCCGGTCCTGCAGGTGCTTCTGCAGGATCTTTATTTTCCCGGGCATCATGCTTTGCTATAATGTAGTTGGCGGGGGGTGAGGCTGGTTGGCTAAGAAAAAAACTGTTTTCATTTGTCAGGAGTGTGGTTATGAGAGCGTACGCTGGTTAGGCAGGTGCGCTTGCGGTGCTTGGAACTCTTTTGTTGAAGAAGTGATAACAAATAATACCAGTCGCAATGACAGAAATTTGGGGTCCGGTGGCAAGCCTCTACCTGTAACAGCGGTCAGGGAAGATGCACATATGCGTATGGCTACGGGTGATGAAGAACTGGACCGGGTGTTGGGCGGGGGGCTGGTCCCCGGATCACTGGTGCTGATTTCCGGAGACCCCGGTATTGGCAAGTCCACATTGTTATTACAAGTTGCTGAGAGAATAGGGCGAAAATATGGTACGGTTCTTTATATCTCCGGTGAGGAATCCCAAGAACAGATTAAGTTGCGTGCGAAACGCCTGGGAGTGAAAAGTGAAAGGCTATTGGTAGTTACTGAGACCAATGTGGATATTATTGAGACAATGGTTTCGGAATACCAACCGGTTTTTGTGGTGATTGATTCCATCCAGACTTTATTTACAACAGTTATTAGTTCGGCACCGGGCAGCGTCTCACAAGTACGCGAATGTGCCGGTTACATTTTAAAGTTTGCCAAAACACTCAACGTACCCTGTTTTATTTCCGCCCATGTAACCAAACAGGGTGACATTGCCGGGCCCCGGTTACTGGACCATATGGTTGATGTGGTGCTTTTTCTGGAGGGGGAAAAAAATTTCGGGTTTCGGATGTTGCGGGCTTTTAAAAACCGTTTTGGTACCACTAATGCACTGGGAGTTTACGAGATGGTAGAGCGGGGAATGGTAGAGATAGCCAACCCTTCGGAATATCTTTTGAGCAATAAGAGCAGCGGTGTTCCCGGTGTGGTTGTGGTGGCCAGCGTGGAAAGCACCCGTCCAATACTGGTTGAATTGCAGGCGCTGGTGGTTGCTAATGAGATGGGCATACCGCCCCGGCGGACTGTGGTTGGGGTAAACCGGGACAGGTTAAGTTTAATTGTAGCGGTGTTGCAAAAACGGGCCGGAGTTGCTATTGGGCATCATGATATCTATGTCTCTTTATTAGGGGGTGTTAGTATTGAGGAAACAACTATAGATTTGGGAATGGCTGTGGGCTTGTACTCCAGTTTTCGGGATTGCCCGGTGGACGGGAAAACTGTTGTTCTGGGAGAACTGGACTTGGCCGGCCGGGTAAGGCCGATTTACAATATCGACAGGCTGGTTAAAGAGGCGGAAAAATTGGGTTTTGCAAGGTGTATTGTACCTCGGGCTAACAAGGAGAAAATCAAAACAGAGCAAATTAGAGTGGTGGGGGTGGAAAACTTACAAGAAGTTTTAAGGTTGCTTTTTTAACTTGCTTTAATTGATTTAATTATAATCCCCGTTGGGTCCTCTTTACCGGGTTTGCGGGGTTCATCTTAATGGTTTCCTCCCTAACGGGTTTCTGCCCCATGGAATTGTTTCTAAAGTCTTTGGGTTTTAAAGAGAGGAATTTATCCGTTTAACTGTTCCAGAAACAAAAGTAGGAAGCACAAATAAAAAATGCACCAGTCAAGGGTGCATTTTTGCGTTTCTCGGTTAAAAGATTTTTACGTGAAGTTAAACAGTCTCAGAGTTGATACTTTTTCATACTCCTTGACCATAACTTTATCTAAATCCAATCCCAGCGTATGACAGAGAGCGGTGGTATAAAACAATGCTTTTCCCAATTCTGCTTCAATGATCTCCTGGCATTCCTCACAAAGTTGCCCCTCCAAATGTGAGTCCAATAAGTCTTTCAGGTCGCTGAGGCAAACGGATTCCGGGATGGGTTTCTTTTCAGCCTTTATCTTCAGGCAGCCGCAGTTGGTCACGCTCTTAACTACTGCTCGGTTAACCCTGGCGTTAGCTTCTTGAAACTTGGACAAAACATCCAAGATGCTTTGGTGACGGACGAGAAATTGAGAAACTGTATCCTGAAAATTTTGAACATCAACTTTATTTTTCTCACTGGCGCCCACTGTAAAAGTTCATCTCCTTTCTCGCTTCTGTTTAATTATAATGGTTACCTGTAGAGATTGTCAATAAAGCACTTGTTTCAAAAAAAATGGACACATCATTTAAGTTGATTAACTTTCAAAGTATAAACCGTTCTTCTCGAGTTTCCATAAGAATAGTTTGCGGCGGCCTGTTCGGCCTGTTAAAAATAATTGACATTGCCAAAAACCATGTGATATAATATATAATCTTTTGACATTTTGCTTTTAATTTTGGTATAATATCATTATCAAGTGTGACTGGGGGGTAGAACAGGTAGATGTTTAAAGTGGGAGATAAAGTGGTTTACCCTATGCATGGTGCCGGTGTTATTGAAGCCATTGAGGAAAAAGAGGTATTGGGTGAAAAACGAAAGTATTATGTGATGCGTATGCCTATCGGAGACATGAAGGTGATGGTACCCATGGACAGTGCGGGAGAAGTAGGTATCCGACAGGTGATTGATGAAGCGGGTATTCAAAAAGTATTTAACATTCTTAGGGATAAAAAAAGTACCATGAGTACGAACTGGAATCACCGCTATCGTGCTAACATGGAAAAAATTAAGAGCGGCAATATTTTTGAGGTTGCTGAAGTAGTAAGAAATTTAGTGCTCCGTGATCGGGAGAAGGGATTATCGACCGGGGAACGGAAAATGCTGGACAATGCCAAACAAATTCTTGTGAGTGAATTGGTGCTGGCTAAAGGAGAAGGGGAAGAACAAGTAGAAAGCCTTTTAGAAGGTGTATTTGCTTAATCGGGAACTTTAGGTTCCTGGTCTTTTTTTATCTGCTCTCCTTGAATTAATTTCCAGTTCGCCGTATAATGTGACTGTTAATAAGTAAAAATATACAAGGGAGGTGAGATGATGATGAAAAAATTTGTGAGAATACTTATCTCAATTTTGGCCGGTGGCGGAGGTTTTTCTTTAAGCAATACCCTGGTACTGTTGTGGCACGCCGGGCCTTTGGAAGTTAAATGGGCGATTATCGGGCTTAGTACTATTGTTGCAGCATTGATAGGATTTTCTGTAGCACCGTATCTTATCCGTTTTGTTGTGCAAATAACCGGTTGGATGGAAGTTAAGCTTTATAAAACACCTATTCAGGACATCGTCGGCGGGGCTATTGGACTTATATTTGGTCTTATCATTGCGCTTTTATTAGGGTCTTCCCTGGAAAGAATACCCCTGGTTGGTGTATATTTGCCTTTGGTGGCCAGCTTGATTTTGGGTTATCTTGGTCTCAGTGTCGGTGTCAAGAAAAAAGAGGAACTACTATCCGTTCCGGCTATATTTTCCCGGTCAAGGGAAAAATCCGTGGCCAAGCCTGCTCACACAAAACACAATGTAAAGATACTGGATACCAGTGTCATTATTGACGGACGTATCGCGGACATTTGCAAAACCGGATTTATTGAGGGGATTTTAATTATTCCCGGTTTTATTCTGGAAGAACTGCGGCATATAGCAGACTCTTCGGACTTATTAAAAAGAAACCGGGGACGCCGGGGTTTGGATATATTGAACAAAATGCGCAAAGAGTTTGACGTGCTTGTGAAAATCCACGAAGAGGATTTTGATGATATATCCGAAGTGGACAGCAAGTTGGTCAGACTGGCCCAAAAGTTGGATGGAGACATACTTACCAACGATTTTAACTTGAACAAAGTTGCAGAACTTCAAGGAGTAAAAGTTTTGAACATAAATGAATTGGCCAACGCAGTTAAACCCGTGGTGTTGCCGGGCGAAGAAATGTCAGTGCAGGTAATTAAAGATGGTAAGGAAGCGGGGCAGGGTATTGGTTATCTTGACGACGGCACCATGATAGTGGTGGAAAATGGCAGAAGATTTATCGGCAGGACAGTTAATGTCCTGGTGACCAGTGTTCTTCAAACCGCTGCCGGCAGAATGATTTTTGCCAAGCCTAATAACCGGGGCAAAGCAAACAATCAACAGGTTGAGCGAGGGGAGTATCAATGCCTCACATAACTGCGATTATCCCTGCCGCCGGGCAGGGAAGCAGAATGCAAAGCAACGTTAACAAGCAGTATCTTTCTCTTAATGGCAAACCAATACTGGCACATACGTTGGCCGTATTTGAAAACAGTGAGTTGATAAACGGTGTAATTTTAGTGGTGCGGAAAGAAGAAATTGATTTTTGCCGGGAGGAGGTTGTGGACAGGTATTCCTTCGGGAAAGTGCAAGCGCTGGTACCGGGCGGCAAGGAGCGGGTTGACTCAGTGGCCCGCGGTTTGGAGAAATGCAGTCCTGATACTGATGTAGTGGTCGTGCATGATGGAGCACGACCACTTTTAACTTGCTGCTTACTTCACCAGGTTTTGGAAAAAGCTTTGCAGGCAGGTGCAGCCATAGCTGCTGTCCCCGTTAAAGACTGTATTAAAGAAGTTGAGCGGGAAAAAGTGGTAGTTACTTTAGAGCGGCAGCGGCTATGGGCTGTACAGACACCCCAGGCGTTTAAGTATCAGCTTTTAAAGGAGGCTTTTAACACTCCTTTTCCCCCGTTGGTTTATGATGAGGCCATGTTGGTGGAACTGTCTGGGCATAAAGTTACAGTGGTAAGGGGTGACTATTCCAATTTAAAAGTGACCACTCCGGAGGATTTAAAGATTGCATCAGTGCTGATGGGGGTAGAAACATGCGAGTAGGAATCGGTTACGATGTTCACCGTTTGGTAAAAAACCGGGACTTGATTCTTGGCGGGGAGAAGGTGGAGTATCATTTGGGTTTGGCGGGGCATTCCGATGCTGACGTGCTGGTTCACGCGATTATGGATGCTTTACTGGGGGCTATTGCTCAGAGGGATATCGGCCGGCATTTTCCCGATTCCGGCCCGCAGTATAAGAATATTTCCAGTTTGCTTTTGCTGGAGAAGGTGTCGGCAATGGTTGCCGAAAACGGTTATGCTATTGGCAATATTGACTGTATTATTGTCGCGGAACAGCCCAAGCTAAGCCCTTATATACCGGAAATGGTCAGACATTTGGCTGAAACAATGGCTTTGGCTGAAAGCCAAATCAACATTAAGGCCACAACTACCGAAGGGTTGGGGTTCACCGGCTTGGGCCGGGGTATTGCTGCTCATGCTGTGGCAGTGGTTTACAAAAAGCAGGGACTTTTCGGGTAGTTTCAGGTTTGCGTTGGCGCTTGGTACAGGGTATAATTGCAAAAGAACAACAAGGGGGTATTTCTATGGTTAGGGTAAGATTTGCACCAAGTCCTACAGGTCCCTTACACATTGGCGGTGCCCGCTCGGCTTTATTTAATTATTTATTGGCGAAAAAATACGACGGTCAGTTTATAGTGCGGATTGAGGATACGGATCAAGAACGCTCTGCTCCCGAATGGGAGGAAAACATTTTGACATCTTTGAAATGGTTGGGACTTGAATGGGATGAAGGTATCCAGGTCGGCGGCGAATTCGGCCCTTACCGCCAAATGGAGAGACTGGATATTTATAAAGAATATACCGATAAACTTCTAGCCAGCGGACAGGCATATTACTGCTATTGTACTGCGGAAGAACTGGAAGAGGATAGGCAGAGACTGATGGCCCGAGGTGAACTGCCCCGTTACCCGGGTCGCTGCCGCAACTTGACCAAAGAGCAGGAAGAGGAGTTTATTGCTCGGGGTAGAAAGCCGGTTACCCGCTTTAAGGTGCCGGAGGGGCAGCAAATTGTTATCGATGATATGGTTCGCGGCAAGGTGGTTTTTGACAGTGACGGTGTTGGGGATTATATCATTGTCAAGTCCGACGGTATTCCTACATACAACTTTGCCGTCGTCATTGATGATGCCTTAATGAAAATTTCCCATGTTGTTCGTGGGGAAGAGCATCTTTCCAATACCCCGCGCCAAGTGTTGCTTTATGAGGCTTTGGGCCTGGAAATACCCCGGTTTGCGCATATTTCTTTGATTCTGGGAAAAGACCGCTCCAAAATGAGCAAACGCCACGGTGACACTGCCGTTGTCCAGTATCGACAGCAGGGATACTTACCAGAGGCGCTGGTGAACTTTTTGGCGCTCCTGGGCTGGTCTCCTGAAGGTGAGGAAGAAATACTTGCCCTGGAACAGTTGATAGAGGAGTTTTCCCTGGACAGGGTGGCCAAAAATCCGGCGGTGTTTGACTTTGAAAAGCTAAACTGGTTAAACGGAGTGTACATCAGGCGGACCGGTACTGAAAGGATTGCCCGCATGGCCTTGCCATACCTGCAATCAGCAGGGTGCCTGCCGGAAAATGAGCGGGATGTGAATTGGGATTTGTTTATGGCTCAGATGAGAGTGATTCAACCCTATTTATCCAAAGTCAGCGATGTGACGGAACATTTTCAGTTGCTTCTCGGGAAGGAAGTAATAATAGAGGATGAACAGGCGCGGCAGGTATTGCAGCAAGAACAGGTGCCCCGGGTGATTGACTTGTTTAAGGAAAAGTTGTTGCAGCTGGAAGGACTGGAACCTGATGCAGTGAAAAAGATGCTAAAAAGTATTACCAAGGAATTGAAACTGGGAGGGAAGAAGGTCTTTATGCCCCTCAGGGTGGCCCTTACCGGTAAAATGCGGGGCCCCGAGCTTCATGATTTAATTCCCGTGCTTGGGGTTGGTGTTTGTATCAGTCGTGTTGACTCTAGCCTGGCAAAGGTGACAAAAGGAGCAGCTTTTATTGACAACACTGAAAAGTGAGGGTTATAATGAGAAAAGCAAGTGTAATACTTATAAATGCAATGAAGGAAAGAGTAGATGTGACAAGCTTTTCAGAGAGGGTCTGTCATCGGCTGGAAGCAGACCCAAGGACTGTTACATTGAAGTGCGTTCCCGAGCAGTGCTGCCGAAAGATCAAAAGGGTGCCAGTAGGCAGTGCCGGTTGTGCCGTTATTGCAGGCTTAAAGTGAAACCGTTTTTGCGGTTTAAACAGAGTGGAACCGCGGCCCCTCGTCTCTGGCAGAGTCTTGAGGGGCTTTTTGTTAATATTTTGACAGCGGGGGAGGCAAGAAACTTATGTTTAAACGGATTAAAAAAGATATCAAGGTGGTATTCGAGCGGGATCCTGCCGCGCGCAGCGTGTGGGAGATTATCTTTACTTATCCCGGATTTCATGCGGTTTTATTACACAGGGTGGCACACTGGTTATTGAGACATAACTTTTTTTTCCTGGCGCGGTTTATATCACAATCTAATCGTTGGTTGACTGGGATCGAGATTCATCCTGGTGCAAAAATTGGTGAGGGGTTGTTTATCGACCACGGTATGGGAGTTGTAATCGGAGAGACAGCGGAAGTAGGGGACAATGTCACCTTATACCAGGGAGTTACCCTGGGAGGCACCGGCAAGGAAAAAGGCAAAAGGCATCCCACGGTAGGCAATAATGTGGTGATAAGTACCGGTGCCAAAGTGTTGGGCTCTATTACCATCGGAAACAACGTTAAGATCGGTGCCGGCTCCGTGGTACTCAGAGATGTGCCGGACAATTGCACCGTGGTTGGCGTACCCGGGAAAGTTGTGGTGAGAAATGGGAAAAATATTGCTGATGCCGACGTAAGTGCTATTGACCTGCAGCACGGGCAACTGCCGGACCCGGTGGCGGAAATGATGCTTTGCCTGCAGAGAAAAATTCAAAGATTGGAAGCAAGAATCGAAGAGTTGGAGGTTAGAAAGGATGATTAGGGTATACAACACGCTTACCCGCCGAAAAGAGGAGTTGTCTACCAGAGAACCGGGAAAAGTTCACATGTACGTCTGCGGCCCTACCACTTATAACCATATTCATCTGGGCAATGCCCGGCCTGTTGTGGTGTTTGATGTGGTGAGGCGGTATTTGCAGTACCGGGGATACAAGGTTATTTACGTGCAGAACTTCACTGATGTTGATGATAAGATAATTAACCGGGCCAAGGAGGAAAATACCGGTACCCGGGAACTGGCGGAAAAATACATTGCCGAATATTTTCAAGATGCCGATGCTTTAGGGGTGAGAAGAGCTGACTATCATCCCAGGGTTACGGATCATATGGACGAAATTGTTGAGATGGTCAAGACCATAGTGGACAACGGGCACGGGTACGAGATGGAAGGAAATGTTTACTTTGACGTGCGCAGTTTTCCCGGTTACGGCAAGTTGTCCCAACGTTCAATTGATGACCTTCGGGCTGGTACCCGGGTGGACGTGGATACACGCAAGAAAGATCCCCTGGATTTTGCCTTATGGAAAACGGCAAAGCCCGGGGAACCCGCGTGGGACAGCCCCTGGGGGCCCGGCCGTCCCGGGTGGCACATTGAATGTTCGGCCATGTCTTTAAAATATCTTTTTAATGGTTTTGATATTCACGGCGGCGGATACGACTTGATTTTCCCCCACCATGAAAATGAAATCGCCCAGGCAGAAGCCTATACCGGTGAGGAACCTTTTGTTCGTTACTGGATGCATAACGGTTTTGTCACGGTTAATCAGGAAAAAATGTCCAAGTCTTTGGAAAATTTCTTTTTGGTGCGG
>CAZGXM010000062.1:0-15841 GCA_964529795.1 uncultured Thermoanaerobacteraceae bacterium | reverse complement strand
CCACGGATTTTTGGGCAACCACCACCCCTTCTTTGTGTAATAATGCGGATAACAGTTGCTTGGCTTGCCGGTGCAGTGGGATATACTGTAGTAGGCAGCACCGAGATACGATTGAGGCCATGAGGAGGATAAGGGGAGTTGAGGCAAAACAGAAATGCACACGTGCATTAAGTTAATGCAGAGAGGAAGCAAAAACCTCTCCTTTTTTATTGTTTCAATTGTTAGACAAGTCGGGCGGCCCAAAGCAAAACTTCTTATATCTCCCGAAAACCCCCGATTTTCAAAGATTATAAAAAAGAAATACACTTCTGATAGTCCTGGCATTTTTTTTGCTTAATATATTTACAAATATACGCATATTCCTGAAATTGTAAAAATATTCTTGCGAAAGGGGTGAGCTGTTAGCAAATTTCAATTTCTCACCATTAATTTTCAAAGGAGGTTTGACGAAATATGTCGAAAATTACAGCAGAAGTTCCCGGACCTAAATCGCAGGAGTTGATGAAATTGCGTCAGCAGTATGTAGCCCGGGGTCCGGCCAATGTGACGCCTGTGTTTGTTGAAAAGGCCAAAGGGGCGCTGATTACTGACGTTGACGGTAACGAATATATTGATTTTGCCGGCGGTATCGGTGTTATCAATGTGGGACACTGCTCCGACGAAGTGGTCAATGCGGTCAAGGAACAGGCGGAGAAATTCATTCATCCCTGTTTTCACGTTACCATGTATGAGCCCTATGTGAAACTGGCTCGGAAACTGGCGGAAATCACCCCCGGGGATTTCCCAAAGAAAACCATGCTGGCCAACAGCGGCGCTGAAGCGGTGGAAAATGCCGTGAAGATTGCCCGCAAGTACACCGGCAAAATGGGTATCATTTCCCTGGAATGCGCTTTCCACGGCAGGACACTGATGACCATGTCCCTAACCAGTAAGGTTAAACCTTACAAGTTCGGTTTCGGTCCTTTTGCACCGGAGACCTACAAGATACCTTCTGCTTACTGCTATCGTTGTGCCTTTAACTCCACTTATTCCGAGTGCGGTATGCACTGCGTGGAGCACTTGGAACGCTTCTTTATTGCCGAGTTCCCGGCGGAGCACGTGGCGGCGGTCATTGCGGAGCCGGTACAGGGCGAAGGCGGTTTCATTGTCCAGCCCAAGGAGTTCATTCAAGGCATTAAGAAAATCTGTGAAGATAATGATATCCTCTACATTTCCGATGAGGTACAGGCCGGGTTTGCACGTACCGGCAAGATGTTTGCCATTGAACATTTTGATGTGGAACCTGACCTGATTACCATGTCCAAATCCCTTGCCGGCGGCATGCCCTTAAGTGCCGTTACCGGCCGGGCGGAAGTGATGGACGCGCCGGCTCCTGGTGAAATCGGCGGTACTTTCGGTGGTAACCCGCTCTCCTGTGTGGCCGCTTTGGAAGTTATCGGCAAGATTGAGCGGGAAAATCTCACCCGGCGTTCCACCGAAATCGGTGAGCGTATGCTCAACCGTTTGAAGGAAATGCAGGAAAAATACCCGGTCATCGGTGATGTCCGCGGTCTGGGCGCCATGGTGGCCGTTGAACTGGTGAAAGATCCTCAAACCAAGGAACCTAACAAGGAACTGACCGCTAAGGTCGCCAGGGCCTGCTATGAAAAAGGCCTGATTGTGATGAGTGCCGGTATCTACAGCAACGTCCTACGTTTTCTCACACCGCTGGTGATTACTGATAACCAGCTGGACCAAGGTATGGACATCCTGGAAAAGGCATTTGCACTGAGTGTATAGCATCCCACGCCTTGATGTTGAAAAACTCAATTTGGTCAGGTAAATTTCATGATTGATTTTTCAGCTTGCCTGGCCGTAATTATCAGGATCAGGGAGACACTTTGCGCTCCCGCTTTCCTTTGCCTGTTTGATGCATGCGTGCATGGAATTTAAGGGAGTGGTGCATTCGAGCGCTAAATGCACTGATATTGAGGGGCGGGAAGGACTATAAATAATAAACGCGAAATATAAAAATGCACCGGGGCATTTACAGGAACTTGTCATTAACTCTCTGGATATAAAATACTGTATACAAAACTCTTGATTTTCAAAGGCTGCGGCAATTTTTCAAGTTTCAAAACATTTTGGCACCATCCTTGCGACTGAAAACAGGCAAACCTCGGAAAAGAGGAAAATTTCGGTCAAAAGGAGTTGGTTGCAAGTGAGTAAGCAGTTGAACAGCTACCAGATAGCCCGGGAACAGGTGGGCCTGGCGGTAAAAACGTTGGGTTTATCTTCCACGGTGCTGGATATTTTGCGCCAGCCGGTAAGGGAACTTACCGTAGCCGTACCGGTGGAAATGGACGACGGCAGTATTAAGGTGTTTACCGGCTACAGGGTACAGCACAATTATGCCTTGGGGCCTCTAAAAGGCGGTATTCGTTTTCACCCCGATGTGACGCTGGATGAAGTGCGAGCACTGGCTTTGTGGATGACTTTCAAATGTGCCGTGCTGGGAGTGCCGTACGGCGGTGCAAAGGGAGGCGTGATCTGCAACCCCAAGGAAATGTCCGAGAGGGAACTACAGCGCCTCAGCCGTGAGTATATCCGTGCGGTGTCCCCGATTTTGGGTGCGGAAAAAGACGTGCCCGCACCGGATGTGTACACCAACGCCCGGGTAATGGCCTGGATGATGGATGAGTTTTCCAAGTACAAGGGGTACAATGAATTTGGTGTCATCACGGGTAAACCGTTAATTGTGGGCGGTTCCGCTGGACGCAACGAGGCCACTGCCCGTGGCTGCAGCTTTACCGTGCGCGAAGCGGCGAAAGCTATCGGTTTGGACCTAAAGAATGCCACCGTTGCGGTGCAGGGTTACGGCAATGCGGGCAGCATTGTGGCCAAGCTGCTGCACGAAATGGGCTGCAGGATTATCGCCGTGGTTGACTCTACCGGTGGGGCTTACAATCTCAAGGGACTTGACCCCCACAAGCTGGAGGAATACAAAAAAGAAACCGGCAGTGTGAAGAATTATCCCGGCAGCAAAGAGATATCCAACACGGAACTGCTGACCATGCCCTGCGATATACTTATCCCTGCGGCACTGGAAAACCAGATCACGGAAGAAATTGCCCCTAAGGTAAAAGCGAAAATTATCGGTGAGGCAGCCAACGGCCCCACCACCCCCGGAGCAGACCGGATTCTTACGTATAAGGGTGTGCTGGTGCTGCCGGATATCCTGGCCAATGCCGGTGGTGTAACCGTATCATACTTTGAGTGGGTACAAAATAATATGGGCTACTACTGGACCGAGCAGGAAGTGAACGGCAAGCTGGAAGCGATGATGGTACGCGCTTTTGATGAAGTTTACCGGATGTACAAGAGCCGCAAGGACATTGATATGCGTACCGCTGCTTACATGGTGGCCATTGCCCGCGTCAGCGAGGCAATGCGCGTACGCGGCTGGCTGGGAGAAGCGCCCAGGGTGGAAAGGAAGCGCAAGGCCAGCCTGGCGTGAGCAGGCTTAATCCTTCCTGTTTGGCGGCCCGGCAGCTCACTGACAGGAGGGATAGTGCTTGCAAACTCTGTTAGACTCCATTCATAACGGCATTCTGATGATTGATACCCGCGGCCGGATAAAAGTTGTGAATAAGGCTGCGGAGTACCTCCTGGGGATTAACCGGGAGGAGGTGGTTGGCTGCCCGGTGGAAGAAATTCTACCGGACACCCGCCTTCTCCAGGTTTTGGCAACGGCGGAACCCCAGGTCAGCCAGGAGCATATTGTTGAAAATCGCACCCTGGTGGTTAACCGTACCCCCGTTTATGACGGGGACGGCCGGCTGGCAGGGGCTGTAGCCGTGTTTCAGGATATTACCGAACTGGAGTCCTTGTCCCAGGAGCTGTCAGAAGTAAAAGCCTTGAAAAATGAGCTGGAAGCAGTCTTTGATGCCTCCTATGACGAAATCTATGTTACCGATGGTAAGGGTTACACTACGCGCATCAATAAAGTGGGTGAAAGCTATTACGGCGTCGGGGCCGCAGAAATGGTCGGCAAAAGCGTCAAGGAACTGGAAAAGCAGGGTTATTTCAGCCCGTCGGTAGTAAGTATCGTTTTAAAAGAACGTCGGCGCATTACCATTCCCCAGAATACCAAGACCGGCAAGCAGTTAATCGTTACCGCCAACCCCGTTTTTGACGATAAGGGGGAGATTGTCCGGGTGGTGGTCAACTCCCGCGACGTTACCGAACTGACCAACCTTCGTCAGAAGCTGCAGGATACCGAGAGGTTGGCGGAAACCTATCGCAACCAGATCATGCAGATGAAGGAGAAGCAGGACCGGAGTATTACGGTGGTTGCGGAAAGCGAGCAGATGAAGCAGATACTGGAGATGGTCAACCGGGTGGCCCAGGTGGAGTCGACTGTGCTGCTGGTGGGAGAGTCCGGCGTGGGCAAGGGAGTACTGGCCAAGCGCATTCACGACATCAGCCGCCGTGCCGACGGCCCGTTTATTACCATCAACTGCGGTGCTATTCCGGAAAACCTGCTGGAATCTGAATTGTTTGGTTATGAACCCGGGGCTTTTACCGGCGCCAGGAAAGAGGGGAAGAAGGGCCTGGTGGAGATGGCCCACGGCGGCACCCTGCTGCTGGATGAAGTGACGGAGTTGCCGCTAAACCTGCAGGTCAAGCTCTTGCAGGTCATCCAGGAGCGCCGGGTTATGCGGTTGGGTGGCAGCAAGGAAACCCCCGTGGATATCCGGCTCATTGCCGCCACTAACCGGGACATTCAGAAAATGGTCAAGGAGGGCTCCTTCCGGGAGGACCTGTATTACCGCTTAAACGTCATCCCGGTGGTAGTGCCGCCGCTCAGGCACCGCCGCCGGGATATCCCGCCGTTGATACAGCATTTCCTGGCCCGTTTCAACGCCAAGTACGAAATTAACAAGATGATTTCCCCGGAAGCGCTGGAAATTCTCACCAACTGCCAGTGGAAAGGTAACGTTAGGGAAGTGGAAAACATTGTGGAGCGCCTGGTGGTAACCACCAATGCCGGTACCATTGAACCCCGGCACCTGCCGGACTATATTCTTAATACCAGCACCAACGCCAGCAACCGGGTTTATGTACTGGACATCTGCCCATTGAGGGAAGCTACGGAAGAACTGGAGCGGCAGCTGATCAGCAAGGCTTTTGACCGTTACAGCAATACCTACAAAATGGCGGAAGTGCTGCAGGTCAACCAGTCCACAGTGGTGAGAAAACTGAAAAAATACGTCAACAAAAACAAAAGACCCCGGGGTCGACGGGTTCTGGGACAAAAGGAGGTATCAAAATGAAGGGGCTTTATAAGAAGTTGTTAAGGATAAATGTTACTGACCAGTCACATGCTGTTGAGGAAATACCGGAAAGTGTGTTGAAGCGCTTTCTGGGCGGCAAAGGTTTGGGCAGTTACCTGCTGTTGACAAATGTTTCCGGAAAATGTGACCCCCTGGGGCCGGACAACAAGCTCATTTTTGTTACCGGCCCGGCATGTGACACGGGACTGTTGGGTGCCAGTCGCTACGGCGTATACAGCAAGTCGCCGCTTACCGGCGGCTACGCTGAGTCCTACGGCGGCGGCAGGCTGGGCCCGGCTTTGAAGCGTACCGGTTATGATGCTGTTATCATTGAGGGTCAGAGTGACAAGCCGGTTTACCTGGAGATTTCCGACAAAGCTATCAAGTTTCATCCGGCAGACAGTCTCTGGGGCAAGGATACCTATGCCACAGAGGATGCATTGAAGGAAGCGGCGCCGGAAGGAGCGGAGACGGTGGTCATCGGTCCCGCCGGAGAGAATTTGGTGCGATTTGCCTGCCTGGAAAATAACTACTGGCGTTCGGCCGGGCGGACCGGCATGGGCGCAGTGCTGGGCAGCAAAAAAGTAAAAGGAATAGTATTTTACGGTAAAAGCAAGGCGCCGGTTGCCGATGAGGCGCTGCTCAAGGAAGCTGTCAAGGATATTCGGGATAAGACCAAGGATAATGCCGGGGTTAACGCCTACCGGACTTACGGCACGCCGGTGATGGTGGCGGTGCTAAATACCGCCCGGGCCTTTCCCACCAGGTACTGGTCCGAAGGCACTTTAGAAAACTGGCAAGCTATTAGCGGTGATGCATACAAAGATAATTTTGAATACAAGCCCAGGGCATGCCCCCACTGTCCTCTGGCCTGCGGCAAGCTGACCACGGTCAAGGAAGGGCAGCACAAGGGCCTGACGGTGGAAGGGCCGGAGTACGAAACCATTTATTCTTTTGGCGGGTTGTGTACTATTGATGACCCGGCGGAAATTGTCTATTGCAACGACCTGTGCGACCGGCTGGGAATGGATACCATCACTGCCGGCAATATGGTGGCCATGGCGGTGGACGCGGCAGAGCGGGGATTAATAGCTGAAGACTTGCAGTTTGGCAATGCAGACCAGGTGGCGGCTGTGCTGAAAAAAATTGCTGCCCGGGAAGGGCTGGGAGATATTTTGGCGGAAGGCATCAAGTCCGCCGCACCCAGACTGGGCATGGAGGAGCGGGCCATTCACGTCAAGGGGATGGAACCTGCCGGGTATGACCCCCGGGTGCTCAAGGGAGTTGGCCTGGGTTACGCCACTTCCGCCAGGGGTGCCTGTCACCTGCGGGCTACATTCTACAAGCCGGAACTGGCCGGCATGATTGACCGGGATACCACCGGGGGCAAGGCTGATTTATACATCCAGTTTGAAAACCGCCTTACCGTCTTCAATACCATGATTTACTGCGTCTTTTTCCGGGATTTGATCCAGTGGGAAGACCTGCGGAAGATGATTAAAGCCACCACCGGTGTGGAGTATACACTGGAGGAGTTAAACAATTTAGGCAATGAAATAATCACCCTCACCCGCCGCTTCAATTTGGACTGCGGCTTTACCCGGGCGGATGATACCCTACCAAAACGCTTTTTCGAAGAACCCCTGGAGCCCCACGGGAAGACCATTACCCGTGAGGCTCTTGACACCATGCTGGATGATTACTACCGCATCCGCGGCTGGGATGAGCAGGGCGTTCCCTTGGTGCCTGGCACTGCTAAAATTCGACATTATTTGTCGAAACAAGGGAGTGCCAGGCACCGTTCGGTCATTCGTTAAGTCGGGCAAACCCCGGATTAATGCAAATTTGCAATAAAGGTGTCTTTCATTCCGCAGTACTGCAGTAAATAGATTGGAATAGATATAACTTTTGCCCGTTAAAAAGAGGAAAATTGGGGTTAAAGATGCTGGCATAATAGTTGCATAACCAATATGCCAAAGTATTTTAAGGACGGTGATTGGTTTGGAAAAATTCTTTAAGCCTCAATCCATAGCCATTGTCGGCGCATCAAAAGACTTTACTTCAATCAGTGGTAAACCGATTAAGTACTTGCTGAGTCATGGTTATTCCGGGCAAATTTACCCGGTAAATCCCAAGTACCAGGAAATAGGCAGTCTCAAGTGTTATCCCAGCATCTCTGAAATACCCGGTGAAGTGGACATGGCCCTAATAGCCATTAACTATAAACGGGTACTGCAGGTACTGGAAGAATGTCATGCCAAGGGTGTGCAATTTGCGGCCATATTTAGCTCCGGTTTTGCTGAAGCTGGTAAAGAAGGGGAAAAGCTGCAGCAGCAGATTGCGGCATTGGCCAAGGAAACTGGAATGCGGGTATTAGGTCCCAACTGTCAAGGGTTAGTCAATCTTTCGGAAAAGATTACTGCCGGTTTTAGTGCCTCCCTGGAAAACAAACCGCTGATTCCCGGCCAAACCGGATTTGTCACCCAAAGCGGGGCTTTGGGATATTCTATCTTCAATATGGCTCAGGAAATGGGTGTGGGATTCAGTTATATCGTTAGTACCGGTAACGAGGTGGACCTGCATTCCCTGGAGTTGATGGAGTACATGGTGGAAGATGAGGGAACCGACCTGCTGGTGGCCTATCTGGAAGGCATCAAGGACGGAGATAGTTTCAAGCGGCTGGCGCGGCGCGGTCTGGAAATTGGTAAACCCATTGTCGTCTTGAAGGTGGGGCGTTCCGACGTGGGACAGAAGGCAGCATCCTCACATACTGCTTCCCTGACCGGGTCGGACAGTGTTTTTGATGCCTTTTTCAAACAGGCAGGAATCATTCGGGTGGAGGATATCCAGGACATTACGGACATTGCCGGGTTGTTTAACAATATCCCCCTGCCCCGGGGTAGGGGTTTGGGCATTGTTACCACTTCGGGCGGCGCCGGTATTCTGGCAGCCGATACCGCCGTGGAAATGGGTCTGGATGTTCCCGAACTGGACCCGAACATCCGGGAAAAAATCGCCCGGGTCATTCCTGATTACGGTTCCGCCATGAACCCGGTGGATGTCACTGCCCAGGTAATCAATGACCCGAAAGGATTTATGATAGTATTGGAAGCGATGATGGAAAGCAGCAGGATAGATGCTTTGGTAGTGGTGATTACCATGATTGCCGGCGCTGCCGGGGAGCGCCTGGCCCGGGATATTGTGGAGATTTCCCAGCGGGCACAAAAACCCATTGCCATTTGCTGGACTGCTGGTGACCGTCTAATGGATAATTGTTTTGCCATCTTACGAAAGGGGGAAGTACCCTATTTCAAGTCCCCGGTCCGCTGCGTCAAAGCCCTGGGGGCCTTGATGAATTACGGTGATTTCCGCAGCCGCTGGCAGCAGCGCACCGGAGCCGAAGCCCAGGTAAGTGCAGCAGCGGAAATCCAGGCGGTAAATTCTGCCAGGGAATACCTGTCACGGTGTGATATCCGTCTGACAGAGCACCAGGGCAAGGAACTTCTGTCCCAATTTGATATCCCGGTTACCCGAGAGCAGGTAGCCAAGACGGAAGCTGAGGCGCTTGAAATTGCCCCTACTATAGGTTTTCCTTTAGCGGTAAAAGTTGATTCGCCGGACATCCTCCATAAAACAGAAGCCGGGGCATTAAAACTTTTTATAAACAATGAGGAAGAATTGAAACACGCCTTCAACGAAGTGTTGGGAAATTCCCGAAAATACAAGCCCGACGCCCGCATCAACGGCGCATTGGTGCAGGAAATGGTCCAGGACGGCATCGAAGTAATTGTAGGTATAAATAACGATCCCCAATTTGGACCGGTAGTAGTATTTGGTCTGGGAGGAATTTTTGTAGAAATATTAAAGGACGTGTCCATGCGTGTGGCACCATTTAACCACGCCCAGGCCATGGATATGATAAAAGAAATTAAAGGTTATGGTGTGCTGGCCGGCGCCAGGGGTAAGGCCCGGGGTGATATTGAAGCCCTGGCAGACGTACTGGTAAAGGTGAGCCATATGGCTACAGCCATGAAAGATGAAATAAAAGAATTGGATATCAACCCCTTACTGGTACTGCCCGAAGGTCAAGGGGTACGGGTTGCTGATGCATTGGTAATTAAAAAGCAAGAAGACATTTGGGGACGGTCCTTGACTTGAATTCCATTTTATGGATAATTAGTCAAGTCAAGAACCGTTGGTCAGTTATATCATTCTTATTATTGCTACCGTAATCATTTCACTATTCTTCTGGCCGACTCCGGCAGCGCCGCTGCTTGGCGCGTTGTAAATTCCGGCTGCAACCAGAGCCGGTCTGCCGCCGATGATGTCCGCTATCGCTTTGGCCTTGGCCGGACAGGGCATGACCCTGGCTGCCAACACGCTGATCCAGGCTGCTCCCGGTATCACTGCCGGTGCCGCCGGTGTTCCGGTGGAATTGGTTACACCTAACCCGGACAAGCCGGAGCCAAAGTTGTCATCCCTGAATTAGCATGCATAAAAGCTTTCCCGTGTTAAATTTTCTTTCCGTTTTGGCAAGAATTTTACGATTAAGGGACTAAAGTTACCATTCTTACGCTGATTGCCGGTGTCATCGCTTTGATGCTGGCATGGATAATGAAAAATAACAAGGCTTTCGATCCGAAAGCTTACGAAGCAGAAGTGGCTGCCACCAGTGAAGCGGCCGTGGCCATGGCGGGAGGCAATGCCAACGTGCCCGCGACCCCGGGTTCCATCGGGCAGATGGGCGCCATTTGGTTTGGCGGCGGTACCCTGGTGGTGGTAGCCGGTATTTGCGGTGTGCCTGTGCTTGAATTGGTTCGCAAGAACCTTGTGCCGGTACTGGTGGGACTTTTTGTCACCATCGTGCCTGCAATCTTGTTCATGATGTAAAATTGGTCAAATTACCAATCACTGAACCTTGAACGGGAGGTGGGTCTTCCGTACAAGGTTTTCCCTCTAAAAATGCCTCTCAGTACCTTGGCTGGTATCGGGCTGATATGCTATGATAAATGTAGGTAATGAGGTGATTCATATGACAGATAGAGAGACCAACGAATACCAGGTACTCAACATAATGGCCAGTAAAGCGGAACCTATTGGTGCCGGGGCTTTGAGTAAAGAATTGCGGGCTGCAAATATCTACATCAGTGAGGCTACTGTGGGCCGTATTTTAAGTGAACTGGATGAGCGCGGTTACACCGAAAGAGTGGGTTTTCAGGGACGCAGGCTTACTGCAGAGGGTTTGGCCCGTCTGGACAGTCTGAAAAAGGACCAGAACAGGCAGATGTACAGCAGGGAATTAATCGACCTGTTAAGAGAAAAGGGTAAGGAAAGCTTGTTGGATGTACTGGTGGCCCGAAGAGCCATTGAAAAGGAACTGGCGCGTCTTGCGGCTATTAACGCAACCGCGGAGGAGATTCGCCAGCTGGAGGAAATTGAGCGGGAGCAGGAACTGCGGCAGGGGCAAACCGGCACTTCTGCCGAAAAGGATGTGGAGTTCCACCGCTGTATTGGTACCATGGCTAGAAATAAGGTACTGCAGGCGGCCATGGAACTGATCCGGCAGGACGGCCAGCTCAGCCCGGCGTTGGAATATATTCGTAAAGAGGTACACAGTGCAATTGCGGTGGACCATAGAAAAATTGTCGCAGTCATTGCGCAAAAGGACCCGGTGGCGGCAGAAAAGGCTATGGTACGGCACATAGAAAACCTAATGGAAGACGTCAAGAAATACTGGTCACAGGTAGAAGAGAAGACCCCTGGCATGGTTGTTCGCCGTTGTTCGCCGCTAAGGCAAAAAAAAATCTAAAAAATTTATCACTTTTGGCAGGATTTTTTTATGGAGAAAACTTATGCATAATACTGCTCATCGTTGATGAGCTAAAAGGAGAGGGATATTTGTCAAAGGAGCCATACAAGGCCGGGCTATTTCAAAAAAATCCGTATTCCAAAAAACAGCCGGTAACAAGCCGCCTAGTGGTGGTATTGGACAGTAAACTCAACAACCGTGAACTGGTGCTAATGCCGGCGATTTCCAGGGCCGTGAAAAAGCATGATGTGCACGAGTTGATTTTCACCGACGAAAGCAGTGCCTGCCCGGGTGCTGGTGTCAAGTGGTCAAAATTGAACCGGCAATAAAGAAAGTTTTACAGGGTCAAGGTGTGGATATTAAACTCCAGGCCAGAGCCAAGGATGTAGAAATGGACGGCCACAAGATTACCGGTGTTGTACTGGATGATGGTGAAATAATTCGCGGTGACGTGTTTGTAGAAACTACCGGCACGGCTGGGCCTCCCGGAAACTGTACCAAGTATGGTAACGGCTGCGCCATGTGCGTGCTGCGTTGCCCCACTTTTGGGCCCAGGGTCAGTATTGCCGCAAAAGCCGGTGTAAAGGAATTTGTGGGTAAAAAAGGGGACGGCAGTATCGGGGCCATGAGCGGTTCTTGCAAGCTGCAAAAGGAATCCCTGGCGAAGGAAATTGAGGACCGGTTGAACGAGACCGGTGTGGCGGTAATCCCCATTCCCGGGAGGTTGCAGAAAAAAGGTGCGCTGGGGATGAAAGCGTGCCAGCAGTATGCGTTAAGGGAATTTGCGGAAAACATTATTCTTTTGGACACGGGGCACGCCAAACTGATGACTCCTTTCTACCCCCTGGAAACGCTGAGGCAAATACCAGGATTTGAAAATGCCCGCTACGAGGACCCCTATTCCGGCGGCCGGGGTAACTCCATTCGCTATCTGGCCCTTTCACCACGGGACAATCACCTGCAGGTGGAAGGCGTGGACAATTTATTCTGTGCCGGTGAAAAAGCGGGCCTGCTGGTAGGGCATACCGAGGCCATTGTTACCGGACTGCTGGCGGGGCATAACGCTGTAAGATGCGCTCTGGGCACGGAACTGCTAGCCATTTCCACCAGCCTGGCAATCGGCGATGCCATAGCCTATGTAGGTGACCAGATGCGCAGCGAAGGGGGTAAGAAATATAAATATACCTTTTCCGGCTCCGTTTACTTTGAACGGATGAAGCGGGAAAATCTATATACTACTGATGTTGACCGGATAAAAGGGAAGGTGGCGGCAGCCGGATTAACCGGTATTTACAACCACAATTTGGTGGTAGAAATGAGCAAAGGAGTCAGTTGAATTACAAGACGGATGAAATCTGAACCCGTAACCATCTTACCTCCTGTGCGGATTCAGGTTTTTCTTAACGCCAACAGACCTCATCGATGATGAGTCCGCAGGCAGAAACTGATGTGGCATTTAGCCCGCCATCCTCCCCTCATCGATGCTGAGTGAGGTGACAGGGAAATGAGCGCTGTCTTTGAAAAAGTAATGGATGCTCTGGACATTGAGACCTTTCTGGTCTGTGCCAGTGAGGCCGAGGGAAAAGAGCTGGCCTTGCAGCTGGTAAAAGATATGGGTGTGGACGACCTCTACCGGATTGTGGTGGAGGAGTTTGAGGCACTGGACCCGCAGTTACGGGAGGGCATTATTATTTCCAACAATTCCACCGCCGTGGAAGTAAATTACGAAGGGACCTGGCAAGACGGTCGCATGGGTATTCCTATTTTCTCCATTGAGGATATGTACGGCGGCAGCCACATCATTCAGGTTGGCCTGGGCAAAATGGGTGTTATTCCCACCGTGGCATACGATGCCAACATTTACATGTCACCTGGACTGGGCACAACCGACAATAACGGCCAGTTGCTTGAAGACCGCGCCCGTTATGGTGTGAAGGCCCTAGTACGCCTGCTGGAAATTGTGTCACGTCACGCTGGAATTATTGAATAGACGGGAAATCCCCCCGGGGTTTTCGGGTGATTGAAATAAGGGACCTCCATTCTCCCCCTGAAGTTTATGTACGGGACCTGAATTTCTCCCCTCACCTGGCAGCCCAGGGGTTCCTTTTTATGCGATAAAGGAGTATTATTATGCATGTTCTGGGTATAGCAGGTACTGCAAAAAATACCGGTAAGACTACTACCACCATGGCCTTGCTTGAGGGGGCGGCCCAAATGGGGCATACGGCAGCTTTGACCAGTATCGGCTACGACGGGGAAACCCTAGATAACGTCACCGGTCTGCCAAAGCCCCGTGTAATCATGAATCCCGGCAACATTGTGGTAACCGCTGAAAAATGTTTAGACTGGGGTACAGCCCGCCTGACAGTGGAAGAATGCTTGGCCGGTGTTTCCACTCCTTTAGGGAAATTATGTCTCTGTCGGGTGTTTTCCAGGGGGACAGTGGTAATAGCCGGACCTAACAAAGGCACTCACCTCTGCCGGGTGGTGGAAAAGGTACGGCGTTTTGGGGCGGACATACTGATCGTGGACGGGGCGCTGAACCGCCTGGGGCCCATGGTAAAGACTGACGGCATTGTGCTGGCCACTGGTGCCGCCCGAAATCCCGGAATTGATCAGCTACTGGCGGAGACTCGCGCGCTGACGCGAATTTTCAACTTGTCGACAGTCGCTGCCTTTGGCCCTAAACAGTTTGATTTTAAAAGGATTACTGTTGTTAATAGGGATGCGGCAGATGATTATTTACCCATTAATTCCCTGGTAACCCAGGAGTTGGCCAGGAGCCTTGCAGAAAAATTTGCCCCCCATACCGCTGCGGTAGTAATACCGGGAATTGTGGACTGTGAAAGCCTGCAAACTTTTGCCAGGTTATGCGGAGAAAAATTGCGCCAGGTTACCATAATTATTCATGACGTCATCAAGCTGCTCATTGGCGGTAGTCCCGGAGATGTGGAAAAGGTACTGGAGGAGATTAACCGGGCAGGAGGACGGGTGGAGGTTATCAGCCCGTTACCCCTGCTGATGGTAACTGTCAACCCGTTCTACCCGGCATGTTCCTTTAAAGATAACACCTATTCATCCGCTTATGTTGATAAAAAGGAATTATACACCAGGTTTCAAGAGGCCTTAAGTGTGCCGGTGGTGGATGTGATGCAGGGTGTATCGCGGAAGATATACCTGCTGTTGTTAAAACAGTTGGAAAGAAGCAGAGCTTGTTGATAAGTATCTTGAAAAAGGCAGCGGCTGAGATTTGTTGACATTTTAAATTCGCAAGTTATTGGCAAAGGTTCGAAAACAGGTAATTGAGGCCGGTTGGTACCCGAGGAAACCATTTTACATTCAGCCCAGGGGATTGGTTAGAGTAATTATTACACCATTGTTATAAGGGATTTTCAATTAAGAACGAGGAGGTGAGGGTATGTTTCTCTAAAGGGGGCATAGGTTTTGGCAATTTAAACTCATATGGTTTGCTACCGGCGAGGTCAATGCCCGTTTATAATATCTTGAAACTGTGGGTAGGGTAAAGAGGAGGGTGTTGGTTTAATATTTTGTGATCCATTAGACTAATATTTCCGTTTACACAAGTTTTCATACACACTCTTCTGATATTAACCGCCCTGGATAGAGCAGCCTGTAAATCTTATTGATTAAGCCCTCTTTCATTTAATTGGCACTTTGACCTTGAGCAGCCACGCTATCAATCGCCACCGTTTGGTAATATAGACATGCCTCTTCTTAGCCTTGACAGCGCCATATATTTGCCTGGCAGCTTTGGCGGCAGGCGCCACCCAAAACAGGCCTTTTCCCTTCAACATGGGGGTGTCTACAAACCCGGGCTGCACATCAGTAATAGTAATGGGCAGCTTTGATTTACGAGCCTTCTGCCTCAAACCATCAAGATAGTTGGATACGAAAGCCTTTGAGGCGTTGTAAGCCGGGGCGCTGCCGTTTCCCCTGATAGCAGCTATTGACGATATGCCCACAATATGCCCCCCGCCTTTTTGGGAGAAGTACTTAAAAGCCGCATTGGCCACAGCGGCAAATCCTGTAACATTTACCTCAATGGTTTCCCGTTCTTTACTCCATTCCAGGCCGCGGTTACCATGACCCACGCCTGCACTGATCACCACCAAATCCATGCCGCCCATTTCATTTATCAATTGCTTCAATGCTTCCATGGTTTCTTCCGGCATTATTAAACCATCGCAATATCTATGCCAAAACTCAAAATTACACTTGAACAAAAACAAAATCCGGGCAATGTCATCAGTCTATTGGCATGAAATTTGCTTTTTTAATCTTTTTTAATTGTGTACTGAGCGCATGAGTAAAAGGAAGTAGTGACCGCTGTCGAAAAAATTGCTGGAGGAGGTGGATTTTTCCATAGTTGCTTTTTAGACGCTAAACATTCAGATTATTCAAAATTACAAGGAGGTTAATTATGCGCACTGTTGAACAATATATTGTAAAACTTCGTTCGAGGAAGAGTATGAAGTCTTTGGATTTAAAGAAAGAGTTAGTTGCTGACGGTGATGTTGTCGTCCATAAACTAAAAGAATTGGCTGAAAAAATTGGGGATAAGACCTTTTTCCTATATGGTGAACAAGACAAACACATTTCTCACAAAAGGTTTTACCAACTTACAAACAGTAGAGCCAACAGTCTAAAATCTTTAGGCGTAGAAAAAGGTGACCGGGTATCACGGTTTTTTAAAAAC
>CAZGXM010000061.1:7998-16193 GCA_964529795.1 uncultured Thermoanaerobacteraceae bacterium | reverse complement strand
TTGTGTCTCATTTGTGAAACAAAGTTTCAATTTTGAGACTTTTTGCAATTCTGGCAGGAAAATTTTCCTGCGTAGTTGAATTTAAACAGCAATTCAGCCAGTGATACGCCGGGAGGAGAAAATAATATGACCTTGCTTGCTTCAATCGCCGCTACCGCCCAACAGGTAGCCGAGGCTATATCTGCGGTATTGGAAGTAGAAACAGAAATTCTGGACGAAGAGTTTACCATTGTTGCAGGAACAGGAAAATACTTGGACCTAATCGGCACAAAGGACGACGAAGCCTACCACCAGGACTCGGAATTCGCCTACTTTTACACCCAGATTTTTAAGACCGGCCAGGCCCAGGTAGTTGACGATCCTACCCTGGAATATTACGGTCCCACCCTGGTGGGTGAAATCGGGGAAATCTGCGTACCGATCCAATTTAAAGAAAGGATTATCGGCGTCCTTTCCCTGGTCGCCTTCAATGATTACCAGCGGGAAAAACTGCTGGGGAAGAAACAACAGTTAGTCCGTTTTCTGGAACATATGGCCTTCTTACTGGCATCCAGGGTTTCGGAAAAACAGGCATACCAAAAGCTGGCCCTGGCTTCCAACCAGGTAAAACAACTGGTGGAAACCATGGACACCGGTATTCTGGCCATTGATGACCGTGCAGTTATCACCCATTTCAATAAAACCGCGGAAAGTATCTGCGGCATTACCAAACAGGAGGTCATCGGCCGGCCGATTCAGGATGTGCTTCCCAACTCAAAATTGCTGGATGTTCTGGCTACAAACAAAGGTTATACCAATGAAGAGGAATTTATGGAATGCGGGAACAACAAACTACACCTGTTAGTCTCGGCATGGCCTCTCTCCGTCCAGGGTAAAATCAAGGGAGTCATGGCATCCTTTGAAAATATGGCGGATGCCCGGCAGCTTGCCTATACTCTCACTGAAGGCGAACAGCGCCTGGAGTTTGATTTTATCCTGGGACAAAGCCCGACCATTACCCGGGTCAAAAACCTGGCCGGAAAGGTAGCCAAGGGTTCTTCCACCATCTTAATCATGGGAGAAAGCGGGACGGGAAAGGAACTTTTTGCCCGGGCCATCCACTTTTCCAGCCCCCGCAGGGACAAACCCTTGGTGACGGTCAACTGCGGTGCTATCCCTGAGGCACTGCTGGAAAGCGAGCTTTTCGGTTATGAGGAAGGGGCTTTTACCGGTGCCAAAAAAGGTGGCCGGGCCGGAAAATTTGAGCTGGCGAACGGGGGCACTATTTTTCTCGACGAAATAGGTGAACTTCCACTGCACCTGCAGGTAAAACTCCTCCATGTACTCCAGCGTCGTCAACTGGAGCGGGTAGGCAGCAACAAGGTCATTGATGTAGACGTAAGGATAATAGCAGCCACCAACCGCGACCTGGAAAAGATGTGCCGCAACAACGAATTTCGGGAAGACCTGTATTACCGACTAAGCGTAATACCGCTAACCATCCCGCCTCTAAGAAGTCGAAAGGAAGACTTGCACATTTTAATTGACCATTTCACCAAAAAGCATGCGGACATGCTGGGCAAATCCATCCGGGGAGTGAACAGCGAAGCAAGCAAACTGCTGCACAGCTATGACTGGCCGGGAAACATCCGCGAACTGGAAAATACCATTGAATACGCAGTGAATATGGAAACTACAAGCATCATCACCCGGGAAAGCCTGCCGCCGAAAATCGTGCAATTCTCATCGTCTTCCCACACCGAAGCAAGGTTGAAATCAATTGTTGACGAGAAAGAAAAAGATGTGTTGAAGCAGTATGCGGAAAAAATGGCAAGAGGCGAAATGAAAAAGACGGAGGTGGCCAGGATACTGGGTATCAGCCGGGCCACCCTCTACCGGAAACTAAAAACGCTTGAGAAGGATTAATTTATTCCCTGTCCAAGCGTTTGTAAAACTCTTACACCCCGCCCTGCAGGCTGGGTTCCGTTTCCGGTTCCTTCTGCTGGCGCCCCAGCATGGACTGTAGCTGGTTCATTAATTTTGGCACCATATCAATAAGCCGGTCAATGAACACGTTACCGTCCACCGGCAGCAGCCGTACCTCGTTGCTGCCCACCACCAAAAATCCCACAGGTTGTACCGATACCCCGGCGCCGCTGCCGCCGCCGAAGGGCAAACTACCATCTTTGTTCCCACCGTTATTGCCCTTACCCTGCTGGTATTCACCCCCGCCGGCGGCAAACCCGCAGGATACGCGGGAGATCGGGATGATTACAGTGCCGTCCGGTGTTTCCACCGGGTCGCCAATTACGGTATTGACATCCACCATTTCCTTGATACTTTCCATGGCCGTCTGCATCAATGATTTAATTGGATGATCTTCTGCCATACCCTCACCCCCTTTAGCTGCACCGTTTTAAAGACAAACGGGATTACCAATGCCAAAATCCGTAAACCTGCAATAATAATATGGCCTAAACGAACCGCTAATATGCAGTCAAAGTCCAGGCGCAGCCCCGGTTGTTCAAAATTCGGCACCACCCTTAACCTGTCTTTGTCGGGATTCATGTTAATGTTGATTGATAATACCCGGTAAACTATGCTTTTTACCGCCCAGAGCATGCCGGCAGTAAAGCCGGTCAATGACGCATCATCAAAGCCAAATTCTGTTCGCCAGTAAAACTTCTTACAATAAACGTGTTTGAGAAATTTTTTGTTGATTGATACCATTTTAAAAAATGCCATGGTCAGTGCAGGCGTAAGTTTGACAATTTTCGGAAACTTGTACCACGGCGAAGGTTTGATTTCTGCTTCCTTTTTCACCACCGGTTTTTGGTGAACGGCTTCCAGTTCACCAATTATCTTGAGAATAGGCGCAAGACCGTCAAACTTTAATTTAACTACGGGCAATTCCAGTTTCCATAACGGAGTCAGGCCAAAAGGCCGCCAGCAAACCGTTAAATGGGCATCCTCTTTGTGGCGGCTACATTTGAAACGCAGAGTTATGGGAATTGTTAAAACAAGCAGGATTATTACCAGGTAAATGTACAGATAATATCTGAGCACGGCTAACTCCCAAAGTGTTTTATCCTTATTTTTCCACCCCGGCGCACCTCTATACATAAAAAACGGGCCTTTCCCGCATGACGCTCACTGCAGTGAAAGGCCCGGCCCAAAGGTTAAATATAATAATCCGGTTCTCTTTTGACTGTCAGTTCAAATTCCCTGTAAATGGTATCCCTGATTTTGATAAAATCATAATCCGTCCGGTCCCGCGGCCTGCCCATAGGCACCGAAATTATTGTTTTAATCCGACCAGGGTAAGGGGACATGATCACTATCCGATCAGCCAGAAAAACCGCTTCCTCAATGTCATGGGTGACAAAAACAATGGTCTGCCCGTTTTCCTGCCAGATACGGGTTATTTCTTCCTGCATGCGAAAACGGGTCATGGCATCCAGTGCCCCGAAAGGTTCGTCCATAAAGAGAATTTCCGGTTCCACAGCCAGTGCCCGGGCGATGGCCACCCGCTGCTGCATGCCGCCGGACAGCTGGTGAGGGTGACTGTGACAAAACCTTTTCAACCCCACCATTTCAACATAGCCGGCAATTCGCCGGCGCCGCTCCTGGCGGGAGACCCCCTGCACTTCCAACCCGTATTCAACATTCTCTTCCACGGTACGCCAGGGGAAAAGGCCGTAATTTTGAAAAATGGTCTGGTATTGGGGATTTGGCCCCTTTACCGGCTGGGTGTCAATAAGGATGCTGCCGCCGGATGCAGATTCAAAACCGGCCATTAGATTGAGCAGGGTGGTTTTGCCGCAGCCGCTGGGTCCGAGCAAACATACAAACTCGCCGTCAAATACAGTCAGGTTCACCCCTGCCAGAGCCTGCTGCTCTTCACCTTTACTGTTACTATAAACTTTGGTCACATTCTCTGCCTTTATTTTCACTCTTTTGCTCATCATGCCAGATCATTCCCCTGCTTAAAAAAATCAAACACTAAAGCCCCAGCGCCTTTTTACCTGTTTTTCCAGGTAGCCAATCAAGCGGTCAAGGGTTAACCCCAAAATCCCGATAATAAGCATCCCGGCCAACACCAGTTCCGTGCGCAGGCTGTTCCGCGCATCCACAATGAGAAACCCCAGGCCGGAGCGTACGCCCATCATTTCCCCGGCCACAAGAAAAACCCAGGCAGTCCCCAGAGCAATATGCATGCCCATCATAATATAGGGAAAGGCTGCCGGTACAACTATTTTCCGGAGAATGTCCCTCTGGGAAGTGCCAAAATTCCTGGCCACTTTCAGGTACACAGGGTCCACGTTGTTAACGGCTGCCACGGTGGAGAGCAGCATGGGATAAAAGGCGGCCAGAAAAATTATCACTATGGCCGGCAAGTTGCCGATACCGAACCAGAGGGCAATCAATGGCATCCAGGCGATGGGCGAAATGGGACGCAGCACCTGCACCAGCGGGTCCAAGGCCAGCCACAGGCGGCGGTACCACCCGGCAATTAGGCCCAGGGGTACCGCAATCACCGCTGCCACCAGGTAACCGGTGAAAAAGCGAAAGAGACTGATGCCGATATGCTTCCAGAGCACCCCGTTCAGGGCGGTCTCCGCAATCCCCTGCACCACGGCCAGGGGCGACGGGAACAGGTAATACTCCCAAATACCCAAAGAGGAAACTACCTGCCAGGTAATCAAAACCAGCGCAAATGTTACCAGGGGCAGAATGTACCTGTCTTTCCCCGTCACCTAATTCACCTTCCCGTAAGCTTTCCCGGCATATTTTTCATTTACCAGTTCCGCTAAATCAACTTCATCTTTAAGCAGGGTATTTGCTTTTCCACCCCAGGGGAGTTCGACCAGCAAAGTCTGCAGTTGTTTAAAATCCTCCTGCCGGGGCTGCAGGTCCGCGTAGGAAATCCATTCCAGGGACTTGGCCCAAAGCTCCTTTTTGATCTGCATGTATTCCGCAGCTATTGCCACTGCTTGGTCCTGATTTTTCTCAATAAAGGTCCCTGCCGCCACCAGCCTATCCACCAGTTCCTGCAGTACCAGCGGGTCGTTAAAATACTTGGGATTAATCACCAGACCACAGCAAATCCAATTTGGCCAGATATCCTGGGCCCGCTTCAGCACCTTACCTGTGCCTGCCACCACCGTCTGGGCGCCGAAGGGTTCCGCGACCACGTAGCCGTCGATCTCACCCCGGGCCAGGGCCGCCGGCATGTCCGGCGGTGCCATTTCCACCTTTCTCACTTCGTCATAATCAATACCGGCGTCTTTGAGAGCCTTGTAGAGCAGCAGGTTATGCCCGGACAGCCGGTGGGGGATCGCCACCAGTTTCCCCTTCAAATCTTCCACACTGTCAATTTCGTTGGCAACAGTCAGTACATCACCGTTCCGGTGGGACAGCAGTACCACTTCCTGGGGAATACCCCGCTCTTTACCGGCCATGGCAATCTCAAACATGGTCATACCGCCCTGAATGGTACCGGAATTCAGCGCATCGGTCAGTTCCGGCCAGGAACTGAAGCGCACCAGTTCCAGGTCGAAATTCTCAAACTTCCCTTGATTTAATTTATCCGCCACCACCAGGGGCAGGGAATGGGTAATGGGCAGGTAACCAATTTTGATGACAGGCTTGCCGCTTCCAGCAATAGTTTTTTCTTTTCCGGTACTGCAGCCGGCAACTGCCATGGCCACCGCAATCAACAGTACCAGACCAATCAGGCTAATTCTTTTATTCTTCATTCCGCTCTACCCCCTATTTCCACCCCAGCCCCAGCCGCTTGCGCCTGATGTGCATGCGGATGGTCTGGGCCGCCAGTTTAGGATACGGCTCGGTGTATACTCGCGCACCCACCTTTTCATATAAACCGTCACCGGCAAAAAAGTCCGCCACGTCATTGCTGCCCCGGTCCATTTCGTCGTTGGACCGCGCCCCTTCCTTGGGTACGGGCAGCGGTACCGGTATGGGTGCGGGGAAGCCTACCAGGTTGCTGACACCGTGGGCCAGGAACGTCACTCCCTGTCCCACGGTTTTCTCATTACCCGGCTCGGGACCCACAAACATGAAAGGCATATCCTTTGCCGCCACCCCCGCTTCTTCCGCCAACTCGATAAACAACCGCAGGGTGCGGGTATTATCAACACAGCCGCCCACCGCCAGCACCGGCGGGATGCCCAGTTCCTGACAAACCTCTTTCAAGCCGCCGCCGGAAAGCTCCGCAGCCTCCGGTGCACACAGCCCGGCATTCAGCAGGGCATGGGAACTGCAACCGGTGGTGGTGACCAAAATTCCACCCTCAACCAGTTTCCTGACAATGGTGACATGATTGTGCTCATAGGGAACCTTGGGGTTGTTACAGCCCACCACAGTAGCAATACCTTTAATCCTTCCGTCCTTGAGATGCTGCAGCAGTTTGCCCAGGCCGCCAAAAGCTTCCACTATGGCCTCGTAGCTCCAGCCGCCCATGGCCCGGGAACGTTCCCGGGGAATATGGATTTTGGAACGGTCCCGCTTCTTGAAGGCCTCCAATGCCAGGCGCACTACCCGCAGGGCATCCTCCTCCAGGGTCTCCGGTCTTTCCGGGTCAAAGGGCACATGCACC
This sequence comes from uncultured Thermoanaerobacteraceae bacterium, assembly GCA_964529795.1. Lineage (GTDB taxonomy): Bacteria > Bacillota > JADQBR01 > JADQBR01 > JADQBR01 > CAZGXM01. The sequence goes on along the minus strand of CAZGXM010000061.1, from coordinate 9,595 downwards.
GCCCCGGGTATGCGGTTGGAATTGCAAGTAGTGATAACTTCCGTTCCAAAGCAGTCAGCCACAATCTTCAGCCCCGGAATAACACACTGCATGTCAACCACCACTGCATCCACGGCACCGGTGCCGATGGCCAGTTCCTGGCCCATGATATTGGTTACGGTGGGGATACCGTGCCGGCATAACAGCTCGTCGCCGGTGCAGCACATGCCTGCCACGACAATTCCCTTGGCGCCGTATTCCCGGGCCAGTTGTTGCATCTCCTCAGAATTGACCTTTTCCAGGACTTTTTCCGCCATCACCGGGGAATGGCCGTGCATGAGGATGTTCACATGGTCCTCCTGCAGCACCCCGTAATTGACTTCGGTAAGCTTTGGCCGGGGAATGCCAAACAAGATTTCCGTGGCCAGCGAGGAACCGTAAAGAGTGCTGTAGCAGTAGGCCAGCGCCGTGCGCAGCTCCTGTTCCGCCAGGGCGGTCCAGTCAGAGCATCCCCCCAAAGTGGTCATGTGCAGGGTTTCCATCACCTCGTAACTGCCGGAGCGTGGCAGTACGCCCAGGTCCCGCCACAGCGCTTTCCGTTCCGCCGGGGCATAGGCTTCCAGCATATACATGGGTTCTGCGGTCATCCGCCCCAGGTCCTCAAGGAGATACTCCGCCACCTGCCTGACCACTGCCGCAAGTTCCCTGCCCTCGGTATCTATAGCAAATTTTTCCGCCAGTTCCCAAACTCTTTGTTCTCCCAGCAGCGGAAAGTTCACCCTGCCTTCCGCCGCCGCAATAATGGTCATATATACCTCATGGGCGTGGCACCCGTGGGCGGCCAGGCCTGCAGCCAGCGCCCGGACAATATTTCCCATCACCATCAGGTTCAGGTCCTTGCCGCAGATGCCCCGGGGAGACTTGGGTCCGATGCGGCAGGGCCCCCACTGGCAGTTGCGGCAGCAAAGGCCCCTCAGCCCGAAACCGCACTGGGGCTGCTGGGCTTCAAACCTGTCCAGGAATGTTTCCGCCCCCTCCCGCTCCAACTTTTCCAGCAATTCTTTGGAAGCAGGGTTGGGGGTCAATTTCTTTACGTCCTCACGCCCCGGCATTTCCGCATTCAGTAATGGATAGTTATATTTCATCTCTTCCCCTCCCAGGTTTGCCTGTTATTTGAAAAGTGCCGTAGATAGATATCTTTCGCCGGTATCCGGCAGCACCACGACAATGCGCTTGCCTGCATTTTCTTCCCGCCTGGCCAATTCCAGCGCCGCGTATGCCGCCGCTCCCGAGGATATGCCCACCAGCAAACCCTCTTCTGCCGCCAGTCGACGTGCTGTTTCCATGGCCTGGTCATCGGTCACCTGGAAAATTTCATCCACCACATCAATATTAAATATTTCCGGGATAAAACCGGCACCAATTCCCTGGATTTTATGCGGTCCCGGCATGCACCCGGAGAGGACTGCCGAGTCCGCCGGCTCCACCGCCACCACTTGAACATCCGGATTCTTTTCTTTCAAGACTTCACCTACACCGGTGACAGTCCCCCCGGTGCCCACCCCACCCACAAAGACGTCCACTTTCCCGTCCGTGGCCGTCCAGATTTCTTCCGCTG
>CAZGXM010000061.1:0-7898 GCA_964529795.1 uncultured Thermoanaerobacteraceae bacterium | reverse complement strand
CCACCCACAAAGACGTCCACTTTCCCGTCCGTGGCCGTCCAGATTTCTTCCGCTGTAGTACGCCGGTGAATTTCCGGGTTAGCCGGGTTGGAAAACTGCTGGGGAATAAACGAGTCGGGATTTTCCGCCGCCAGCTGCTCCGCCTTGCGAATGGCGCCCTTCATCCCTTCCCCGCCGGGAGTAAGTACCAGTTCCGCCCCGAAAGCTTTCAGCAGGTTGCGCCGTTCAATGCTCATGGTGTCCGGCATGGTGAGAACCAGCCGGTAACCCTTGGCCGCGGCCACCAGAGCCAGGCCAACACCAGTATTGCCGCTGGTTGGTTCAATAATTAACGTGTCCTTATTCACCAGTCCTGCTTTTTCGCCGGCTTCAATCATGCTGAGAGCAATGCGGTCCTTGACACTGCCGCCGGGGTTGAATGACTCCAGCTTGGCAATCACCTCCGCACCACCTTCATTTACCTTGTTAATGCGTACCAAGGGCGTCCGCCCGATTAACTCAGTTACGTCATTAAAAATTGTCATTTCCATCCTCCTCCAATTCTCATGAATACCTATCAGCTTAGTAGACTTTCTTTCCCTAGTATTCTATACAGTTAAGTGGGGTTTGTCAACATAAGAAGAATATAATTTATTACGGGGATAATGTAAATACTAATATCAAATACATTTGGGCGCGGGAGGACTGATTATGAAACACAAAGATGGACTGTCAGCCTGGCAGTTGACAATGCTGGCGTTGGGAACGGTAGTGGGCGGAAGTTTCTTTCTTGGCTCGGCGATAGCCATCAAGGCTGCCGGACCGGCAATTTTTATTTCCTATGTATTGGGCGGTATCTTGGTTTACATTATTCTTTCAGCCCTTTCGGAAATGACTGTAGCAAATCCTCATTCCGGTTCTTTCCGCACGCACGCGGAACAAGCCTTTGGCCCGTGGTTGGGCTTTATTGTAGGCTGGGTCTATTGGGCGGGACTGGTGCTGGCCATGTCCAGCGAGGCCACTGCAGCTTCAGTGTTTATCCGGGCCTGGATACCGCAGCTTTCTCTCCCGGTACTGGCCATAACCATTGTTGCAGCGGTTACACTTTTGAATTTGCTTGGCGCCAAAACTTTAAGCAGCCTGGAAAGCAGCCTGGCAATCATTAAACTGGCGGCACTGGTGGGTTTTGCCGGTATTGCCCTGGCACTGATTGTCGGCATTTTCCCCAATTTGGCGCCGGTAGGACTGGGGGTGTTGCGCAGGGAAGCTTTCTTCCCAAACGGCATAAGCGGCATCGCCGGCAGCATGCTGATTGTCCTTTTCAGCTATGCCGGGTTCGAAATTATCGGCTTGGCTGCCTCAGAAGTAAAGGACCCTCATAAAACCATACCCAGGGCAATCATTTACACGGTAATGGTATTGGTGGGATTATACATAGCGGTAATGGCCACACTGCTGCCGCTGGTATCCACCGGTGGCCTCACCGCAGAAGTCAGCCCCCTGGTGGCCGCATTGAGTGCCCGGGGCTTGGGAGTAGTAGCCGGATCCATCAACATAATATTGGTCACAGCAATTCTATCCACCATGCTGGCTGCCACATTCGGTTTGGGAAGGATGGTACGTTCCCTGGCGGACACGGGTAACGCACCGCCATTTTTAATTGACAGGGGTGACATCCCCTTTCGCGGCATTCTTTTTTCCGGTGCAGCCATGCTGTTTGGCGTCAGTCTGTCCTACATACTGCCAAAAAGTATCTACATTTTTCTGGTCAGTTCCGGCGGTTTTTCCCTGCTGTTTGCCTATATTGTGATCATGATAACCCATTATCGTTTTCGTACAAAAAATGGCTGTCCACCCCGAGGCCGCTGCCAGTTAGTTGGCTTTCCCTATACTTCCTGGGCAGCTATTGCCAGTTTGATAATCGTCACTGTGACAATGCCCTTGATTCCGGGGCAGGGCTCCGGCCTTTTTGCGGGCCTGCTGCTGTTGGCTTTCTATGCACTCAGTTATATAACCTTTAAAGTGCTCCCCAAAAGGTTGCACCCGGATATTTCTCCGGCCGCAAAACCTTTGTCTGAGGATGAGAAAATTAAACAAAATGCACGGGAAGAGAAATAGAACCAAAGGTCTGTTTTGGTGAACGGATTATTAAAATAAATCCTTGGCCCTATCTTTTAGCGAGGCCAAGGTAGGCTACCGCTCTGGGAATCCCCCCCACTATATGATGCGCCCTTATTTTAGCATACTGTCAGGCACCATTTATCTTCCGCAGCATTTCTTGTATTTTTTACCACTTCCGCAGGGACATGGATCATTGCGTCCTATCTTCGGTTCGGGACGTCTGTAGGGTTGCAGTTGATAATCTTCCTCCCCATCTTCAGGTTTAAATCTCTCGGGACACAGTTTTTGGTATTTCTTAAACTTCTTAGCATAGGTGGTCAACAGGTATCCCTCTTTTTTGCGATTAAGGACGTTGTCAAAAAATTCCTTTTTCAGATTATACAATTCGGGATAAGCTTTTTTTAGTCGCAATATGTCCTTTCTAAAGGGTTCAATCTGCACGACAACTTCCATCTCAAAGAAGAATTGAGTGATTTTACAGTCCACGCAGTCCTCATCATCACATGAATGCAGTTCACAATCCAGCATTTCCGCTAAATGGTCATCGATGGAAGTGTCTTCTTCAAGCTTCTTGAGCTGGGTAACAATACTATACTGAGCATCTACCTCTTTTTTGATGGTTTCGATTTCTTCGTCATCCGGTTGTAGTGCAGCTGCGGTGTCTATTGCCGCAGCCGCTTCTTCATATAAACCTACATTATGGACCATATCTGAAAGAGCAGCTAAGAACCAGGCTACATTGGCCCTCTCTTCTTCCTTTTCAACTGCCTTGTTTTTCATCTCCTCAAGATGCTTTTTCATGTTTACATGATCTCGGGTATAAATATCGATCTGAATGATGTGGAAATACAGTTCAAGGTTGTCCCAGCCTTTCCTGTTGCTGACTTCAAGTCCTTCCCGGACCGTCTCTTTGGCTCTTTCAAATTCCTTACCTGCCAGATAACAATCAATCAGTCCCAGCCAAAGAGAAATGTTATCTTCATCAAGAGACAGGGCCCGGCAAAACTGTTTGACCGCTTTCTTATGCCAGCCGCGCATGGCATAGGCCTGGGCAAGCTGTCGTGCGAAACCGGCGTTATTTTGTTCCTGGGCTACCAGTTCCTCAAAAATACGGATGGCTTTACCGCTATTTCCGTTCTGTAAATATGCCTCACCCAGCAAACTATTTACAACAGAAAAATGCGGATATACTTTGATAACCCTTTCTACAAGCCCGATGGCTTTTTCGGCATCGCCCTCGTCCAGCGCTTCTCGCCCTCCACTGAAATACAGTTTAACAATGTCAGGCATGGCATCCACCGCATCGTACTGCCGGCGTGTATTTCCATCAATTAAGACCTCATAAGCTTCCCGGATCTTCATGAATTCTTCGGGATACCGTTCGGGAGGATATGTCCTGATGAGAGTAAAATAAGCCTTTTTTATCTCCATAGCCGTTGCGTTTTTAGCGATGTTAAGTGTACTGTAATAATCCTTCATATCTCTTTAATATCATTCCTTTTGAATAATCTTTCTTTCCACTTGAGCAGCTTGTAACTCAGGCGTTTCTCCATGTCTTCCAAATATCGGGCGGCGTCAGCATTGGCTTTATCAATGGACAACACCGTTGTCCAACATTTGACTGCCGCCCTTGTCTTGCCGTCAAGCACCCGTAAAATACCCAGGAAATTCAGCAGACCGGTGGATACATCAAACCTGCCGCAGATTTCTTTACTCAGAATCCCGGCAGCCCGGCCGTATTTTTCATCCCGGCAAAGCGAGGCAACTTGGGTGAAGTATGGGTAGGTTTCTTCCAGGGTATTTCTTAAATCTGCCAGATAGTCACCGGCCGCATTTCCCTCCCGGCGTTGTTTCACACTGCGCATCCAGCAGTGTTCCGCCGTTTTGTACTGGCCCAGTCGGTAATAACAAAGGCCTGCCAGGTTCCAGGCCTCAATATTGTCGCTGCTATAGCAGACAGCTTTGGCCAGGTTTTCTACCGCCGGTTCAATCTCATCTTCTCTCGCCAGTCGCAGCCCTTTGTTATAGTAAAAAAGGGATAAATTTTTAAACATCCATTTCCTCCGTTATTTCATAGATGATATCATGCAGTTCTTCTTTAAACTCGTCAAGGGTTTCCGGTTTCTCACCCTGTACTAATCCTGTCTTTATCTTCCCGATCAGGCTTTCCATTTCAATGGCATAATACTGTGCTTTTCCATTTTTCACCATTTGCTCGGCTTTTCTGATGATGGCCTTGTAGTTCCGGGCGTTAGGCGCCTTTTCCCATCCTTCCAGGTCGATTTCGTTGACCATTTCCACTCGGGTTGTCTCTACTGTCAAATTGGCCTTTTTCCCCGTACTCACTATTTTCCCTTCTACCTGCAGAATGCCGTTGACATCATATGAAAAGGAAATGCCAATCTTTTCCTGAAAGGCCGGAGCCGGAGGAATACCTGTCAACAGGAATTTTCCCAGGAAATTATTATGAGAAGCCTTTTTAAATTCTCCCTGGTATACATTAATCTCCACTTGGGTTTGGTTATCGACAGCCGTTCCGTATATTTTTTCTTTGACCACCGGGATGGTGACATTTCTGGGAATGATGACATCATAGGCGTCAGTAACAGGAAAACCGCCGACATAATCGAGTATGGATGTACCCAGCGTATACGGGCAGACGTCGGTGATCATGATGTCCTTCTCGGCAGACAACTGGTTGTCCAAAATTCCCGCCTGAACAGCCGCGCCCCTTACCACTGCCAGGTCCGGACCAACCAGTGACTGCGGTGATTTACCCAGGGTTTTCTCAATAAACCGCTGCACATAAGGGATGCAGGTTGAGCCGCCAACAAGCAGAATCAGGTTAATATCGGCAGTGCTGATACGCGCGTCGGACAATGCCGTATTGATCTGCTTCGCCGTGGAATCAATCATCTCTTTGATCAGGCCTTCAAATGTCTCCCTGCTTACAGTCTCCTCAAGGGAAACCGGATTTCCCTTGACATTGGCAAAGAATGGAATGACCATGTGGTATTCCTCTTGTTCGCTCAGGGCTATCTTGCATTTTTCCACCGCTTCTTTCAAACGCATCAAGGCTCTCTTATCCTCTGAAACATCGACGTTGTATTGAGCGGTAAACCTGTTTAAGAGGTAATCCATGAGCCGCTGGTCAAAGTCTTTCCCGCCCAGCTGATTGTTGCCGCTGCTTGCTTTGACATCGAGAACGCCTTCAAACATTTCCAGTACTGTTACATCAAGAGTCCCTCCGCCCAGGTCATATATGAGGATGTGTTGGCACTCTTCCATGTGTTCCAGGCCGTAGTCAAGTGCCGCAGCAGTAGGTTCATTTATAATCCGCTCTACTTTAAGCCCGGCCAGTTTTCCCGCTTCTACGGTAGCACGTCTCTGGACATCGGAAAAATAAGCAGGTACGGTTATCACCGCTCTGTCAATATCTTCACCTAAATACTGGCCGGCGCAATCTACAAGATAGGACAAAATAAAAGAAGATATCCGCTCGGGAGTGTATTCTTTTACACCCATGGAAACCGCTATGCCGCTCCCCATTAGTCTCTTAACCTCAATGACCGTATCATCGGGTTTCAACAGCAGTTGGTCCCGGGCCTCTTTTCCCACAATAATCCTTCCGTCGTCGGAGAGCCCAACAACCGACGGGGTTATGTAGTCTCCCAGGTGGTTTGGGATGACAAAGGGTTTTCCTTCTTTTAAAAAAGCGATTTCCGATGTTGAAGTGCCTAGATCAATACCTACGATGTTGCTCATTGTTCTCATAACCTCCATTAGTTTTGTTTACTATAACCTGAGCTTTTCTTAGCAAGTGTGATTGATACATATATCCGCACCGCAACACTTCGAGAATCATGCCGTTTAAGACGTTTTTATCCTCTTTTACCTGTACTGCAGAATGGATCCGGGCATCAAAGAGGGTGTTCTCACCCTCAATGCGGGTTATTCCCTGCAGCTGCAGGTTTACCGAAATATTTTTCCATAATAGCTGCATTTGCTCGGACCAACTGTCGCAGTCATTTTTCAGTGAATACCTGTATATATCCTCAAGCTGGTCAAGAATAGCCACTAAACTCCGGACAAGTGAAAGCTTTTCTTCCTCGTAAGCAGTAATAGTCTTTTTCAGCTCCGCTATATCCTTATCCTTATCCCTATCCTTTTCCTTTTCTTCCATATACTCTGATAAAATTTCCTCAAGCTGCATGTTTGTATTGTTCAGTTCTTTGCCAATGCGCTTGAGAGTTGAATTAAAAAGCTTTACAACCTGTGTTGTCTCGTTATAAAGCCCGGTAAATTCTTCGTCAACGGTAAGAAAATCGAATTTTGCCAGTTCTTTTCGGAAATCTATCATTCTGCTCTGCTTCTCCTTTATTTGATATGTCACTTTTCGCCTACATGTTGTTGCAATATGAGTCAGAAATCTATAATTCCGTATATTTTTTTCTTTATTTTATGGCTGTGTTTTTTCATATCAAGCAGCTGCAAAAGTGGTTCCTTAACCAATTCCGCAGGACATTCACTTAATAATGTAAGTATCTCCGTATACAGCTGTCTTGTTGTATTATTGGATGGTGTCCTAGCAAGTTCATTTACAAGTGCATTTATAGTATCGGTTTTTGACAACCTATTAGCAAGCGCTTTTACCATTCTCACCCTTTTATGTACATCTTCCAAACTATCTGCCGGGGGTAACCCTGTGTAGTATTTTATTAACCCTTCATAAGCATTATTATTACCTATTACGATATACGCCGAAAGCGATGTTATTGCCTCCTCAATTTGCACATTATCTGAATTATACAGCTTTTCAATAATTCCATCAACGTTTTGATATTTTAAAGCCTCATTTAGAAGATACGCATAAATATCGTCTTCGCCTGAAACTTCAATAATCTCTGCCTCTTCAAAATTAGAGCACGCGGTTTTTTCTCCATTAAATCTTTTTTCAAGATATAAATCGTTACAGCAAGCAAAGTTTGAACTTTCCATAATATCATCTAAAAAGATTTCAAATGCCTCGTCTCTTAGGCAGACCCCAAAATCTAGGTCAGACTCTCTGCTATCAAGAAAAAAATAATTGCAATTTTGGCAAATATCGTCCTGTCCCACTATATAATCACATCCTCTTCTTTTATGCTCCGCAGCATTTATGGATTTTTTCAGCCTAATAAACCTTGCTCCGGTCAACATCTTACCCCGATTATCTGTACCTTTTTCGTAATAATCTCAGAGGTATTTCCCCTTCCAATTAATTATTCAATACTTTACATTGTTTTCCTTGTTCTTTCACCGTATTTTCACAATTTATATCAATATATAGATACTAAATTAAGATGCCGATTGTTGAAAGCCAAACCAGCAGTTTCCCATAAACCCGCCGTACTCAAAATATCCAGGAAACCGACAGCAAAACAACGTAACCCTTTTTAATATAAATCATTTTGACATTTATTTCTTGTGCTTTTTTATTGTCTTTAGTACAATATAATTATACAATAACCGTAATGAGGTGATGTTATGTCTCAGGCTGTAAAAAACTATACTTTTTCTCTTCCCATTTTCTTGCTAAACAAATTAAAACAGTATGCCAATGAAGGTCATTTACCTTCAGTAAATGCGGCTGTAAAAGAGGCAATTGAGAACTATGTGAAAAATCTCGAAAAACAAAATCTTTATGATCAAATGAAAGAAGCTGCCCAAGACCCTATGTTTATGAAAGATTTGGAAGATACGATGTATGATTTCACTTATTCAGACTTTGATGTAACTAAGGAGACTGAAAAATAATG
>CAZGXM010000060.1:0-16690 GCA_964529795.1 uncultured Thermoanaerobacteraceae bacterium | reverse complement strand
CAAAAGCCATTGCCAAACAGGTCGGCATCGAGGAAGTAGTCGCAGGTGCTTTACCCGCTTAATTATGGCAGTTAAATCCTTGTACTTGGTTCGTTTTTTCATAACGCTGTAAATTCTAACGTGAAGATTTCACCAGCTTTTTCATGTTGCAGCTATGCCACTGCAGTACTATGAGCTTTCTGTAATTTAATTGGGCAAACAAAGGTGAGAAATAATCAAACAGCAGTTGCCTGATAGGTGTTTCAAATCCCGATACACCGGTTAGGAACGGACCGTAAAGTCGGAATAGTAAGCAATAATGGTCGGTGTAACAAGGCCATAAACGGTAAAGGCAGCAATATGCCCTAATAATGTCAGAGAATCTGCCCTCACCTGGGGTACAATATTGATGAGAGGAGCGATAAAGCCCATACCTATCAGATAACCGATACCCGTAATACCCAGCCCTTTAAGCAGGTAATAATCCTTTCCAAAATACCTGAGGGTGAATGCGATGGTGACACCTACTATGGTCCCAATAAAGAAATGGTTAATCCCTCCAATTACTGCACCCTGTAGCGTGTTAGCCAGCTCCCAGTTTAAAAACAAATTGGAGGCCATCTGTAATGTGGTGATTTTTACTATTCCCAAGTATTTTAGAATGACATTGGTAGCGTGCATGCCCACTGTCCCAATAAAACCGGCGATAGTACCAATTGTTATTGTATCCCGCATACATGAGTCAATCCTTTCGCATGTTTCTTTTGTTTCTAGCATTCAGGTGGAATGGACTCCAATCTTAAGATCTGACATTTAGCGTAGTTAAACAAGTTTACTATTAATCTAATTGACTAGACAGCATTCATTAACGGTACAAGTAGAAATAAGCCCGCAGAGACAATAGCAGCGGTGAGATTGTAAGGAGTCATTGCCCGGACGTAGTCCATGTGTTCAACTTCGGCAATACCGGAAGACATGGCTGCCATACCTGAAAGCGGTGAAGTAACGTCGCCAAAGGTACCGCCACTGAACACCGCTGCAGCTGTAAGTGGTATGGAAGCCCCCACAGTAGCTGCCAGGGAAAGGCCCAGGGGCATCATTAAAGCCCAGGCTCCCCAGGAAGACCCGATAAAGTAGGTGACCAGTCCGGTTACAACAAAAATTGTTACCGGCACCCAGACGGCAGGTAAACTGGTACCCAGGGTTGCAGTAATAAGTTTCGGCAGTCCTAAATCATTAGAGACGTTGGCAATGGGCCAGGCTACTGTCAAAATAACTATGGTTACCATAAGCTTGTTACCTCCCTTAATGAACTGGTTGGAGATGTCCCGTAAACGCAGGCCCTGCACCAGATAGAACAGGGAAGTAAAGATGGTGGTTAAAAATAACGCTAAAAACATTGCTCTGGATGCGTTGGCATTGGCGAAAATCTCCAGTAAAGTGTCCCCTTTTGCGCGCCCGTCCCACCATACCATAAAGAAACTCAAGACAATCAGCAGGGCAATGGGGACCAGCAAATTTGTCATCCTGGGTTTCAGCTTCGGTTCCACTTCCATTTCATGGTCATGCTCCATATTTACGTGACCGGGTTTTGTTTTCTTGTGCCTTTTGTCATGTTCATGTTCTTCAGGTGCATCGGAAACCTTTCCTGTGGAAACACCCATCTGGTCTTTGGCTGCATCTGCATTATGGCTGATTTCTTCACTGGATTCAAAGGAAAGAGCGGGCTGCAGTTTCCGGCTGGTTTCCTTATTTTTGGGGTCATTTTTGTCATTTTCGGCCATTTTTTCTGCTTTGGCCATAGCAGGGAACTGCCAGGGACTGAAAATTGACCCCACCGCAATGGTAATAGATACCCAGCTAAAAAAATTTAAGGGAATAGTCTGTAAAAAAATCAAAAAGGGAGACCCATCCACTCCCGCGGTGCGCATACCTACCCTGATTACACCCAGCATGTACCCTACATAGGTGGTGGCTATAGGAATCATGGCGATAACGGGGCTGGCAGAGTTATTGAGCATGTATGCCAGCCTTTCACCTGATATTTCAAATTTTTTTGCCAGGGATTTGATAATTGAGCCTGAAGCCACCACCCGGAAGCCGCAGTCAATAAAGGTGATGGGTTCAAGGGCCCAGGATGCGAGAAAAACCTGGCGCTTGTTTTTCATGAATTTGCCTAAGTAGTTGGCAAAACCTTTTACTCCCCCTGCTATCTGGATAATAGCTACAAGGCCGCTGAACACATACAAAAACAACAGGACGTCGAGGTTTGAAGCATCTGTGAGCATGGCGGAAATATAGGATACGGTTTTGCTTACCGATGGCAGTAGCCCCGGCGATACAATAAACCCGCCTACCCAGAGTCCCACCAACAGGGACGGTATTACCTGGCGAGTAAACATGGCCAGGACAATGGCAATTGTGGATGGAAGAATGGATAGCCATAAGCTTGCAGGCATTGATAACACCTCGTTAATTATTTGTGGACTAAAACCTATTTCATCCTAATTGTTATTATGTTGATAAAAATGAAGTTTATACTTAGATCTTTTTAATGAATGGTATTCAAGGGGTCTTATAGAAATTTCACAAATTCTATATCTATTTTTCACATTTTATACAATTAATCCCAGGATACTAAAATCAGAGTGAAAGGAAAATGGCGTAGAGTTCAAGGGTAAAGCCAGGATTTTAGAAGTATGCAACCCGCATAAGGCTAAAGCTGTGTGGGAAAAGAACATGAGTTTTATTTACCTGTGTCCTAATATTTTACTAATCTCATTAGAGGCATCAATTTTAGGATAATCAACTGTATTAACCACAGTAAAAGTGGCATTAACTATCACACTTGTTTGATGCAGGCTAGTTATATTTGTGTCCTGTATACATGGAAACCATGTTGGCAAAACATTTGTTAGACAAGAGTTGCTCCAAGATACAATATACAATGCCTAGTAAAACTAGTAAAAGTTTTAAAGGGCTTGCTTTTAAATTGTGTTCTTATTACTCTTTTCACTGAACGTATTAATTAGATAGTCATAAAAAATTTTTGTAGCCGGTGAAAACTTTTTTAACCGGTGCCATGCTAAATTAATATTCCGTGAAACTGAAAACCCCGTTTCAAGAGGAACCACTGTCAAGCAGCCATAAGAAACTTCCATACGTACAGAGTAATAAGAAAGAATAGAAACTCCCCAGCCTGACATGAGCACCTGCTTTATACTTTCTGTTGACGGAAGTTCCCATATTTCTTTAACGGTTACGCCTATATTATTAAGCATTTTGTCTGCAATATCACGGGTACTGGAGCCCTTTTCGCGCAGCACAAATTTTTGCCGGGCAAGTTTACTCAATGTCACTTTTTCCATACCTGCCAAGTCATGATCCTTGCCGCAGACCAGTACCATACGATCTTTCAGCAAGGGTATAATTTTCAGATTATCATCGTAACTTGACTCTTCACCCAGTACCGCCAAATCAATGGAATTGTCCAACAGTTTTTCTTCGATTACCCGTGTATTAGCTATTTGCAGGTCAGTCTCTACTCCGGGGTATTGCCTGCGAAACCTGGTCACCAGGGATGGTAACAAGTAGACACCGGGGGTGGTGCTGGCCCCGATACGAATCTTGGCTCCTGCCAGTCCTTTTAGATTCCTTAAGGTTTGTTCTGCTTCTTGAGACAAGTCAAAAATTCTGCAAGCATAGCCGTAAAATTCTTCTCCTGCTTGAGTCAATTGCAGCCGCTTACCACAGCGTTCGAAAAGGTCAATACCCATGTCTTTTTCCAGCTGTTTTACCTGAATGGAAATGGAAGGCTGGGAAATATGGAGTGCAGCAGCAGCTGCGGTAAAACCTCGATGTTCCACCACTTTTTTAAAGAGCCAAAGCTGATGAAAATTTAACATCAGTAAACACCCCGCCATAAATTACAATATATGATAAGAGTAAATATTATATATTTGTATTTGTGTTAGTTATAGCATACCATAATGTTAAATGGAAGTACACAAATCTAATCGCACAGGAGGGATAATCGTGTCCGGTGATAGCTTCCGTTTGACCAGTTTAACCCAATGTGGTGGGTGAGCAGGGAAAATAGGTCCTGGAGACCTGGCGCAGGTACTGTGCCAATTGCCTGAAATTACTGATCCTAATGTCTTGGTAGGGACAAGCACGGCAGATGATGCTGCCGTCTACAAAATCAATGAAGAAACTGCCCTGGTATGCACCAGTGACTTTTTTAGTCCCATGGTAGATGACCCGCATGTCTTCGGCCAAATTGCCGCTGCCAACGCTCTAAGTGATGTCTATGCCATGGGGGCTAAGCCGCTGTTTGCGCTGAACATGCTGGCTTATCCTTCGGGAAAACTCCCGACTGAACACCTGCTAAGTATGCTGCAGGGCGGTGCCGCTAAGTCTGCGGAGGCCGGAATATCAATCATTGGCGGTCATACCGTTGAAAATCCCGAACTAAAGTACGGCCTCGCGGTGGTGGGGACGGTTCACCCGGAAAAAATATGGACCAATGACCGGGCCAAACCCGGCGATGTACTGCTTGTTACCAAACCTCTGGGAAGCGGGATAATCACCACCGCTGTGAGAAACGGTAAATGTCCGCCGGAGGTGGCTGAAGAGGTTGTAGAAGTGATGAAAGAGTTAAATAAAAATGCCGCTGAAATTATTGTCCGGGCAGGCTTAGAAGTTAACGCCTGTACTGATATCACCGGTTTTGGACTGCTGGGACATCTATATGAAATGGTAGAAAGCAGCGGGAGGGAAGCTGAAATCAGCATTGCCAATGTTCCGGTAATTAAGGGTACCAGGGAACTGCTAAAACAGGGCTTTGTGCCGGGCGGTACCCGCCGCAATTTAGAATATCTCAAGGATAAAATTTTGTGGGACAGCAGTCTGACTGAGGGTGACAAATTATTGTTGGCGGATGCGCAAACCTCTGGCGGACTCTTGTTCTCAATGCCGGCAGATTCTGTCGCTGACGCAAAAAAGCTTCTGTCAACAGCGGGAATACTTACTGTGCAGATAGGGGAAATCAGGGCGGGGACAGCAGGAAAAATTGAGGTTACTGTTTAAGACGGCTGCTTTGAACAGGTCCGTACTTACAGCTTTTTCAAAAGATCTTTATAACTTTTTCGGGTGAGGCGATACTGTGCTGGCTTTTTTAGTATTCACAGGTTTGTCAATAGGAGTATTGTCAGGCATGCTGGGTATCGGCGGGGGGATTTTGATCGCACCGGTGCTGCTTTATCTCCCCGCCAGGCTGGGGTTGCCTGCGCTGACCATGAAGTCTGTCAGCGGATTGACCATGGTACAGGGATTGGTAGGTAGCGCCTCGGGGTTTATGGCACACCGCCGTTATCGTGTGATTAACCCGCTCCTGATCTATTGGATGGGACCTGTCATTGTTGCAGCTTCATTTATCGGAGCGCACCTTTCCGGTTTTATGACGGAAGGTATTTTGCTGACAGTTTTTGGTATCATGGCGCTGTCAGCAGCTATCTTGATACTGGTCAAGACCGGGGAAGAGCCCCTGAGGGAAGAAGCTGCTGCTTCAGAATTGGATTTCAACCGCCCGCTGGCTGTACTGTTGGCGGCAACAGTGGGTTTTACGGGAGGTCTGGTGGGTCAGGGTGGTTCCTTCCTCATGGTCCCCGCATTAATCAACATCCTGGGTATTCCCACCAAAATAGCGCTGGGCAGCAATCTCGGCATAGTCTTACTCTCATCTCTGGCAGGTCTCGGCGGCAAAATTTCTGCAGGGTTGGTGGAGCCCCTGCAGGCACTGGCTCTGGTTGCGGGAGTCATTCCCGGAGCTCAATTAGGCGGTTATTTGAGTCACCGGCTTAATAATACTCTTCTGAAAAGGATACTGGCAGTGGTTATTGCCCTGACAAGCTTTCGCATCTGGTGGACTGTTTTGGAACCCGTAGCAGCTAAATTCATCAGCGCTCTACCGCCAAACCTGGTTTTCCTTTATATAATCTCTATTTCGGGATTAATACTTGGGATTATTAATGCATGTTTATTAGTTTGGTTAATTATTACTTATACTGGACAAGTAAAGCAAAAAGAGCATTCGACTTTGAGAAAATGACACAGAATAATCCTGCGGCGGAACGCTAATAATGATTCCAAGTAGCAATTAAATTCTCACCACAAAACTGCTACTTTTTCTTTTTATTAAACCTGCATTTCGCAAATAAAAACTGACAAAATGTAATATATTGACATGTATGTCTTTCGCTCACTGGACAACTCACAAAAAGTATGGTTCTTACGCATCGAGTGGTATTTTCACATTATATTCCATTGAAGAATGCACCAGCTAGCGTGTTTCATTGACATGGAGCCTTTATAATAGATAATTATATCAGTTTTTGCGTAAGCACCGGAAATTGACCTTCACAAATTCTATATAGCTTTTTCACATTTTAGACAAATTCTTTTGGTAAACTATACATAATAAAATTATAGGGGGTTTTGAGTTGATGAATTTCGATTATACTGTGGTAACACAAAAACCTTTGGAACAGGCGGTCGAGGATGTAAAAAATGCCCTTAAGGAGTTGAAATTCGGGACTCTATGGGAGCTTGACGTGCCGGCCAAGCTAAAGGAAAAAGGGGTGAAGTTTGCAGGTGAGGCAAGAATTCTGGAGGTATGCAACCCGCACAAGGCAAAAGAGGCATTGGAACATAATATGAATGTAATCTACTTTTTACCCTGCAAGGTAGTGGTGTTTAAAGACCAGGGCCAGACTAAGCTGGGCATGGTAAAACCCACGGTATTTATGGAAATGCTTAAAAGTGACGAGCTTCGCGTATTTGCTCAAGAAGTAGAAAAAACTATCAGGAAAGCTTTGGATGAAGCCAAATAGCTTGAATAAAAGAATATATACCGTATCTTTACACTAAAGGGTTGGCTGCTCAGTTCAACCCTTTTTTGTCTTCCAGGACAGGTATATTTTACAATACGTTCCTAACGTAAATAATTTAAATCGGTCGGGGAAATATTACATTCTGAAAAATATATTTCAGCTGAGGTGTTATTTATGGACAGCGAAAACAATGAAAAAAGCATGACCTTAAAAATAAAAGGTATGAGCTGTGCTTCCTGTGCGGTAAAAATAGAAAAAGCTTTGTCTAAATTAGACGGTGTAAAAGAGGCAAACGTAAACTTTGCGGTGGAACAGGCGAAAGTGGCTTATAACCCTGACTCGGTCCGACCTGGCAAGTTTGCGGAGGTAATTAAGGGACTGGGGTATGAAGTGGGAGGCAAAGAGAAGGCAGACCTGAAAATCAGCGGTATGAGCTGTGCTTCCTGTGCCAGTAAAATTGATAAAAAACTAAACGGCCTGGAAGGGGTAACCAGGGCAAGTGTCAATTTTGCCATGGAACGGGCCACGGTGGAGTATGACCCGGCTCAAATTAATTTTGATGACATCAGAAAGGCTATTGCTGATTTGGGCTATGAGGCAAAAAGTGCTGAGACACGTTTTGACGAGGACCAAGAAAAGCGGGAACGGCAGCGGGAGGAAAGACGCCAGCTTATCTTGCTGGTAATGTCTGCTGCCCTGTCAATACCGTTGTTGATGTATATGTTTAGCGAACTCTTGAACATTCCTTTCCCGCCAATTATCCATAATAAAGTGTTTCAATTTGTGGTGGCGACCCCGGTACAGTTCATAGCAGGCTGGCAGTTTTACCGCGGTGCTTTTCAAAACCTGCGCCACGGAACCGCCAATATGGATGTGCTCATTGCTTTGGGCACCAGTGCCGCATATTTCTTTAGTGTTGTCAATACTTTTGTTACCGACGGTCATGTGTATTATGAAACCGCTGCGGTAATTATCACCTTGATTATCCTCGGTCGCTTGCTGGAAGCTCGGGCGAAGGGTCGAACCTCAGAGGCAATTAAAAAATTAATGGGACTACAGGCGAAAACGGCGACGGTAATTCGTGAGGGAAAAGAGATGGCAATCCCGGTGGAAGAAGTCCGGGCAGGAGACCTGGTGCTGGTGCGGCCGGGGGAAAAGATACCGGTGGACGGGATAATCAAAGAAGGCTACTCCACAGTGGATGAATCCATGCTCACCGGCGAGAGCATTCCCGTGGACAAGAAAGTCGGTGACGAAGTTATCGGAGCGACCATAAACAAGTATGGGAGCTTCAAGTTTGAAGCAACCAAAGTTGGCGCTGAAACAGCGCTGGCGCAAATAATTAAGATTGTGGAAGATGCGCAAGGTTCCAAAGCACCCATTCAACGCATGGCGGACGTAATTTCCGGGTATTTTGTACCGGCGGTAGTGGTAATAGCGGTAACTACTTTCCTTATTTGGTATTTTGTTGCCGCCCCGGGCAATTTGGCCAGGGCATTGATCAACTTTACCGCTGTGCTGGTCATTGCCTGTCCGTGTGCCCTGGGACTGGCTACACCTACTTCTATCATGGTTGGTACCGGTAAAGGTGCTGAAAAAGGCATTTTGATCAAGGGCGGTGAACATTTGGAGAAAGCACATAAAATAAATACCATCGTACTTGACAAGACCGGTACCATTACCGTGGGAGCACCCAAGGTAACAGATGTGGCTTCCATACTGCAGGATTATTCGCGGGACAAACTGCTTACCTTGGTTGCGGCAGCAGAAAAAAACTCCGAACACCCGTTGGCCCAAGCTATTGTGGAGAATGTTAATGAAAGAGGGATGGATATACAAGAAGTCAAGGATTTCAATGCTGTTCCCGGATACGGGATCGAAGCCTATGTTGAGGGACAAAGACTGCTGGCGGGGAACCATAAATTGATGGAGAAGAATAATATCGACACCACCCAATTAAAAGACAAAGTCCGTGAGCTGGAGAACCAAGGCAAAACAGCAATTTTGGTGGCAATTGATGACCGGGTTGCAGGAGTTGTCGCGGTTGCAGACACGGTCAAGGAAACTTCTGCAACCGCAATTAAACAGTTACAGAAAATGGGCATAGAAGTCTGGATGATTACCGGGGATAACCGCCGGACAGCAGAAGCCATTGCTGAGCAGGTAAATATCAAAAAGGAGCATATTCTGGCCGAGGTGCTGCCCGAAGACAAGGCGGAAAAAGTAAAAGGTCTGAAAGAAGAAGGGAAAGTGGTGGCTATGGTTGGTGACGGTATTAATGACGCCCCCGCTCTGGCTACGGCTGATGTCGGTATGGCTATTGGCACGGGTACGGATGTTGCCATGGAGGCTGCAGACATAACCTTAATGCGCGGTGATTTAAGAGGGATTTCCGCCGCTATCAAGCTCAGCCGGGCAACCATGCGAAATATCAGGCAAAACCTGTTCTGGGCGCTAATATACAATACCCTGGGCATTCCCATTGCTGCACTTGGATTATTGTCACCGGTAATTGCCGGAGCCGCCATGGCCTTCAGCTCGGTATCCGTTGTGACCAATGCTTTACGTTTGCGGGGGTTTGACCCCTATAAAGATTTTCGGAATCGAGAGGCAAAGCAAATGGCAGGAAAACTGAAGGATATGTCGGCTTTACAACCTGCCAGAAAACCAGGGTTTGAAGAGCAGGAGAGAGATGAATGACAAACTTTAATTTCAAGAGGTTGTTCGAAAAGTCCACCGTAGGTGAGCGGCGAATTTCCGCGTTGCTCAGTCTTTGAGACTGCTCACGTACGCCACCAGTACGCTCCGCGTCTCAAAGCCTTCGCGCCTTGAACTTCTTGCTCCTGCTACGATGAACTTTTCGAACACGTACTTCAAAGGAGTTGATTGAAATGGAGTGGATTGAAGATGGATTGTTAATTGTCGCCCTGGCAGCAGCCGGATTATTTGCGTGGTGGTTTATTGCCAGCAAAAGGGTTAGACGATAAAAAAATTGAGTGGCAAATAAAGTATTTTGTTAAATAAAGGAGGTGAAAGCATGGCCAGTACTCAGGCTATTCAGCAATGTGTCCAGAACTGTACCCAGGCAGCAAACACTTTGCGTTTCGCTACCAACGGAGTTACCGACCCGGCGGTACGGGATATGCTTACCCAGGGTGCCCACCACATTGAACTGTGCATCAGGTCATGTACCAATGCTGTAATGCAGGCAGGTCAGTGAGAGTTTTAACAATGACCACTGCAAATTTTCCCTGGATTTTCAGATTAACATAAAGCAACAGTGAAAGGAGTTGAGAAGCCATGGCAGCAGCAACCCAACAGATTCAACAGTGTATCCAACAATGCCAGGAGGCAGCAAATCAGTTACGGTCTCTTGCAAAAGCGGAAATTAACCGGCAAGTTAAGACCATGTTGGACGAAGGAGCACACCACCTGGACCTTTGCATTACCGAGTGCCAGTATTCCGTCCAGCAAATACAGGCCGCCGGGCAATAACAGGCGGCTAAGACCAAGACCCTATGTGATACAGTGCATAGGGGTCTTTTTATGTTGGGCCTGCAAGTGAAGCCTAAAAAAACTTTAGTTTTAAACCAATAAAAAATACCAGCAGTGCCTCAAAAACCACTTTCCGTATGTATTAATGGACAGGGAATCAGGTCAATGGTATAATATAAAACATAAAGGTGTTTTTTTCAAATATTAAGATTGTACCGAATATTCCCTCCAGTATTATCACTTCATTAATGGCTCCTATTGCACAGTCATTAAAACAAGACCCGCTGGAATGAGCGGGTCTTTTGAGCAAATTTACTGCTGAATTTCAAATATTAAAACATACGCTTAACGATACGGTATGAATTTGTCGAAAATCGATGAGAATCTTTCTGTTGTCTGCTGGGAAAATTCTGAGAGGGTGGGCAAAGGAGGCAAACTATGGTTGAGCTGGCGCATCAACCGAAAATAGTAAACGTAAAGCGGGTTTGGGAAAGGTTTGTACAAACGGGGCAGGTGAAAGACGGAGTTGTACGTAAGGTTATCACTGAATCCTGGATGCGTTGTATGGAAAAAGGAGTAGATTATTTAGACGGCTGGTGTCATGATTTTCTTTCTCAAGATGAACTGCAGGCTCTTCTTGGCGAAAGAAGGGAACTTCTGGATATTGCCAGGCCGATAATGGAGACTCTATACCAGTGTGTGCAAGGGTCTGCATTCATAGTCGTCTTGACGACGGAGACAGGACGTATTCTTGAATCCTTTGGGGATGCCAATGTCTTAGAAAATGCTGAAACCCTAAATTTCCTGCCGGGAGCCAACTGGTCGGAAGAATCCGTCGGCACTAATGCAATAGGAACCTCTCTTGCCACCGGTAATGCCATACAGGTTTCAGGCCCGGAACATTATTGTATCAAACATCATGCCTGGACTTGTTCCGGGGCGCCAATTCGCGACCCCTCAGGTGCCATTATCGGTTGTTTGAATATGTCCGGACCCAAAGAACGTACTCACTCTCATACTTTAGGTATGATTGTGGCGGCGGTAAGGGCCATAGAGAACCAACTGCGTAAAATGGAGGCCCAGGACAGGTTGGCTGCCGCCCACAAGCATTTGCATACCGTTGTGCGTTCAACTTCTGAAGGATTGATTTCGGTGGACAGCAATATGGTAATTACTATTGCCAATGCTGCTGCAGCAAAGATTGTCGGTATGCTTCCCGGGGATTTGGTGGGAAAAACTGCACTGGCTGTTTTTGGTGAATGTCTGTGGCTTGAGAGCGTACTCAATACGGGTGAAAATTATCTGGAAGAAGAAATTGTGTTTGATGCTCCCAGCGGGCGAATTCACTGTACTGTTGCGGCAACTCCCTTAAAAGAGAAATCACAGCGTGTTGTGGGAGCAGTGATTACTCTGCGGGAAATAAAAAAGGTACATAAGATAGTGAACCGCATGGCAGGTGCCCAGGCTCGATTTCGCTTCAAGGATGTTATCGGTAAAAGCCTGCAAATGACCGCTGTTATCAAGAAAGCAAAGTTGGCTGCCAGGAGTCCTTCTACTGTTATGCTTATGGGTGAAAGCGGCACGGGGAAGGAGGTAATTGCCCAGGCAATTCACAACGGCAGCGAGCGTAGGGAAGGCCCTTTCATAGCGGTGAACTGTGCTGCTATGCCTCGCGAGCTTATCCAAAGTGAACTGTTTGGCTACACCGAAGGAGCTTTTACCGGGGCCAAACGCAGCGGCCGGCCGGGAAAGTTTGAGCTGGCCAGTGGAGGCACCCTCTTTCTTGACGAAATAGGGGATATGCCGCTTGATATGCAGGCGAATCTTCTTCGAGTCCTGCAGGAAAAAACTGTTGTGCGGGTGGGGGGCAATAAGGTTATTCCTGTGGATGTTCGGGTCCTTGCAGCTACCAATAAAAACTTGGCTATAGAAGCCCAAAAAGGCAATTTTCGCCAGGACTTGTTCTTTCGTCTTAATGTTTTTACGATAGTTATTCCGCCATTGCGGGAAAGAGAAGGGGATATCAAGCTGCTTATAAATTATTTTGTAAAAAAGCTATCACTCAAGCTGGGTAAGGAAATTGTCTGCGTGCAGCCTGAGATATATGAATTAATGGAACGTTATCACTGGCCGGGAAACGTACGGGAACTGGAAAACATTCTGGAGCATGCTATCAACTTGGCGGAGGGAGATACCCTGCAGCTGGAGCATTTGCCTGACCATTTTCTCTCCAGTTCGTTTGCCAGCGGTGCTGGTGGAGAAATTATTCCTTTAGCGGAGTTGGAACGTCGGGCCATTGAGCAGGCGTTGGCAAAGCTGGATGGGAATGTTTCCCGGGCTGCCCGGGCATTGGGAATAGGGCGCAATACTCTCTATGATAAAATCAAAAAGTACGGGATAAAAAAATAAGGATTGGGAGAATGGAGCACTTTTCAAGGGTGCTTTTTTTATTAATTAAGAGGCGAAAGCTTGGTGCGCAAAAACTGAACACTATACGAAATCAGAACAGTAATCGGAAAATCGTAAACAAGGAAGAGAACATTAAAATCCCGGTATCACCCGCACAGGTTCAGGTGAGTATTTTGATAAGATTGGCAAGTTCTGTTTCTTGCAAGCTCAGTTCTGCTTTCTGCAAGAATTTGTACAGCTCTGGCCTCAGGGTATCTTGATCTGCACTTATACCCACCAGCATTTTTTCCAGAATTACAAACCTGTCATGCAAGGGAGTGGTGCCGGTTAATTCAAGATGTTCTATTACATTGTTGTTGAGGACAACATTTGCATTGACCGGCACTCCCTGCAGCATAACCTGTCCTGCCCGTACGCAAACGCCTTCTCTGATTTTGACCTGCCGGAAGGGAAACCTTTTACCGGGTTCCGTTAGCCATTCCCAGGACGTGTACCTGGGTTTCAAATTTTCGGCACGGCTGAGGCGGTCTTCATCCAGGGATGCAGCTTCCAGTTGACCGAAAAACTCTGAAAAAGCCCGGATTAACAGGTCTTTAACCAGTTGCGGGTCTGCTGCCTGCTTTAGTTCGCTGTTAATTGTCGTCATATTTAGCTGCATTTGCTTGAACAGCAGCCGGCGGAAGTTCTTATCAGGTACTTTCAAGACTTGCGCCATGGTTTCAAAGTCGAAATCCAAAAGCAGGTTTCCCACTAAAACAAGGTATTTTTCAATTTCTCCCGCCCCGTTTCCGGAAATCTTGCGATTGTTAACTACAATGTCGCAGTGAGGTCTAAAGCTTCCCCGGATGTTTAATCCGTTTAAGGCTCCAATCACAGGCTGCAGAAACTTCCGGTAGAATTTGGCGTGGTCCAGCGGTACCACGGGATTGTCTTTATGCAGTACCAGCTGGAAAAAAATCTGGTTTTGATCGAGGTAGACGGTGCCGCCGCCCACTTCCCGCCTGAAGAGGGGGATATTATTCTGCCGGCAGTAGTCGATATCGACTTCTTCCAACAAATCCTGGTGCAAGCCTATACACACATAGGCAGAGTCCGGTTGGCAAATAATCAAAGCTTCCCGGCCCATTCTGGGGAGAGTGTGATAGATGAGCTGGGAATCCAGCCAGGATACCTTTCCCAAATCATATAACAACATAAAAGCTCAACTCCTTGTCAGACTGCTGTAAATGTACCGATGCAATATTTGTGCCTGTTTTATGATTATAAATTATCTAAAAAAAATCAGGAAAAATGTAGAAATAGCAGAAATATCAGAAAAATTTTTATTTTAAAACTGTTCGATAAACGGAAAGTGTTCGAAAGCGGGACAATCTTTCCAAGGGGTATTGGGTACCTGTCTTTAGAAACAAATTGGAGGATGGTGGTCGTAAATCGAACAATCTTCACTTTAGCGTGGAAATTAATTTGCCTGTGTTTTTCAGGAGGGCAACTGTTATACGGCAAGGCTTTACCGGCTCTGCTGGGGTTAAATAATTTTGGCACTATTGTTGCAACTATGTTTCAAAGACAACATTTGCGAGGTGATATTGTGAGCCTGAAGCGTTACATAATTGAGCTGGGATCGGGAGCTGATTTGCATGGTCAGGACGTCACCAAGGCGGCTCAGAAAGCAGTCAGGGATGCCATTTCCAGGAGCTGTTTGTGTGGTGTGACTGAGATACTGCAGCTCAGTGACCTTAACCGAATGTTTGTGCAGGTGACGGTGGCGGCTCCGAACCCTGAGGAAGTAAAGCCTGAGCAGGTCTTGGCTGAGATTCCCTTTGGCAAGAAAACCATTAACGTAACGAAAGGAGGGATGGAAGTACCGGGGATGTTCGTGCCTCAGCTGGGGGATGCCAAGGACAGCATTGTCGTGGTCAATGTTGCGGTAGAGGTGAGTATTGAGGTCGAGTAGTAAAGTTTCCGGGTCAGGATGTTTTACTAAAGTTTTGTTGAGAATTAAAGGAGGGGGAAAAATGACGCTTTCCAAAGAAAGATTGCTTGAACTTTATAAAAAAATGGTAACTATCAGACAGTTTGAAGAAAATGCCGTGAAACTTTTTGCCGACGGTAAAATTCCCGGTTTTGTCCATCTTTACATCGGTGAGGAGGCCACGGCTGTCGGAGTTACGGCTAATTTAGAGGCCGGTGACTATATTGCCAGTACGCACCGTGGACATGGCCACTTAATAGCGCGCGGCGGTGATGTGAAGCTGATGTACGCAGAGCTTTTCGGACGGAAAACCGGGTACTGCAAGGGTAAAGGAGGCTCCATGCATATTGCCGATATGAGTTTGGGCTTTTTAGGTGCAAACGGTATCGTTGGCGCAGGTTTGCCGCTGGCGGCCGGTGCGGCATTTGCCTGCAAGTACCGGGGTGAAAACGGTGTGGCCGTGTGCTTCTTTGGCGACGGGGCATCCAACCGGGGAACTCTCCATGAAGCTTTGAACCTGGCGTCCATTTGGAAACTGCCTGCCATCTTTGTTTGTGAAAACAATATGTACGGAATCTCCTTGAGCCAGGAGCACCATCAGAATATTAAAGATGTTGCCGACCGGGCGTCCGCCTACGGCATTCCCGGTATCAGTGTGGACGGAAACGACCTTTTTGCTGTTTACGAGGCGGCGGAAGAAGCGGTAAAACGGGCTCGCCAGGGAGACGGGCCGACGTTGATTGAGTGTAAAACATACCGTTGGCGCGGCCATTTTGAAGGCGACCCCACTGTTTACAGGACTGATGCGGAGCTTGAAGCATGGAAGAAGAAGGACCCGCTTAAGCGTGTTAAAAAACGCTTGCTGGATATGGGCGCCTTTACTGAAGAAGAAGATACGGCGATTTGGGAAGAGGTCAAAAAGAAAATTCAGGAAGGTATTGAGTTTGCCAAGAACAGTCCGTTACCGGATGAGGCGGACCTGCTGGAAGATGTTTATTGCGATTAATTTCGAACTATGAACGGAGGGGTGAAAGAAATGCCGGAAATCACTTATTTGGAAGCTATTAATGCTGCGCTAAAGGAGGAAATGCGTAGGGACCCAAATGTTTTTATTTTAGGCGAAGATGTGGGTATTTTTGGGGGCTGTTTTGGAGTAACCCAAGGACTATATGATGAATTCGGCCCGGAGCGGGTGCTGGATACTCCTATTACCGAAACCGCCATTATCGGCGCTTCTGTGGGGGCTGCCGCTGCAGGTTTAAGGCCCGTCCCCGAAATTATGTTTATGGATTTTATGGGTGTATGTTTGGACGAAATTTTTAACCAGGCTGCCAAAATACGCTACATGTTTGGCGGAAGAGCAAAAATTCCGATGACGGTACGTACCGCCTGTGGTGCCGGGCTCGGAGCGGCTGCCCAGCATTCCCAGAGCCTGGAAGCTTGGTTTACCCATATCCCGGGTTTGAAAGTGGTCATGCCTTCTACTCCTGCTGATGCCAAAGGACTGCTGGTCAGCGCCATCAGGGACGACAACCCCGTTATCTTTATTGAACATAAAATGCTCTACGGGATAAGCGGGACTGTACCCGAGGGTGAATACACCATTCCCCTGGGCAAGGCGGATATTAAGCGGGAAGGAAGCGATGCAACCGTAGTTGCCACAGCCATGATGGTGCACAAGGCGCTTGCTGCCGCAGAGACTTTGGCTGAAGAAGGTATCAAACTAGAAGTTATTGACCCCCGCTGTTTGCAGCCTTTGGACAAAGATACCATTTTGCAGTCGGTGGAAAAGACGGGTAGGCTTGTTATAGTACAGGAGGCTGTGAAGTTTGGCGGTTTTGGTGGAGAAATTGCCGCCATGGTCGTAGAGGAAGGTTTTGATTTGCTGGATGCTCCCATTAAGCGCATCGGCGCCCCGTTTGCGCCTATTCCATTTGCAACTAAT
>CAZGXM010000059.1:0-16904 GCA_964529795.1 uncultured Thermoanaerobacteraceae bacterium | reverse complement strand
TATATCAGCCGCTCAACGCCGCACCCAGTGCACCGACAATTTGCGGGTGCCGGGGGAAAAAGTACCGGGCTCCCAGGGCATGGACCTTTATCTCCGTGACAATATCATCGGCTAAAGGATTAAGGGCGGCATGCCGCCCGTAACCCATGGCAGAACTGCAGGTTACAGTAGACAGCCCTGTCCACATGGTATTCCCACGCCAGGCGCAGGACATCTTCCACCCGGCTGGTATTTGGAGTAAAGCAGGAGCAGTTGATTTGCATATGCCTTTCCGCCAAGGCAGCGATTTACTCGTCCAGGTTTTCCCCGGTAGTCTTGACAGGATTTTCGTAATACCTAAGTCCGAGAGTCTCCCATAGTTTCTCCTCCTCTTAAAATACGCTATATAGATACTATTATATATTACCTATGGATATTGCAAATACATTTTGTTTATACCTATGAATAGTTGCTATAGACAAAAGCTATTTCATGTCTGCCTGTTGACTAACTGGGCAAAACCTGAAATACTTGGAGTGAAATTACTTTTTGGAGGGATGCCGGGTGGACTTTCGTTATCTCGAAGTGTTTATCAGTGTGGTTGAAGAAGGAAACTTTTCCAAAGCAGCAAAGGCGCTGCATTTAACTCAACCTACTGTCAGTTCCCACATAGATTCGCTGGAAAAAGAGTTGGGGGTAATATTATTTGAACGGCGCAGCCGCCAGGCAGTGCTCACTGATGCCGGAAAAAACTTTTACCCGTATGCAGAGGAAATACTGCAGCTTAAGCAGGCAGGCATGGAAAGTGTCATGGGGTTTAAGGACAAACTGGAGGGAAATATAAAAATATCTGCCAGTTCCACTCCGGGCTCATACATATTGCCCTCACTCATCAAATCCTTCACCCCCCGGTCCGCAAAAATCCATTTTGAAATCAGTATTTCCGACTCCTTCCAGGCCGTGTCAGACATCCTTAACTACCGGGCGGATATCGGTTTCGTAGGCTCTGTGTATGAAAATAACCAGCTAGAGTATATTCCCATTCATGAAGACGAGCTGGTTGTTATCGCGCCAAACAACGCGGAAACCGCAAGGCTGGATAAATCAGAACCTTTCCGGGCAATTGAAGGTTGCAAATTTATCCTGAGAAGGAAAGGCTCCGCTACCCGCGAAACCTTCGTAAAAGCTTTAAAAAAAATTGGCAAAAGGGTGGAGTCCTTGAATGTGGCCATAGAAATGGACAGCCTGGACGGGGTGATTGAATGTGTCAAGCAGGGCATCGGTATTTCCGTTATTTCGCGGATTTGCGTTGCACGGGACCAGGATTTGAAATTAATCAAGCTTACTGACCTGGACCTCACCCGCACTTTTTATGCCACTTACCAGAAAAAGCGGGTGCTTTCACCGGTATGCAGCCGGTTTATTGACTATCTGAAAGCAAGGAACAGATAATTGGCAGTCCGGCAAAGCCGGCAAGGCCAAATTAATACACTTCCCTTTTAATCTCCGGTTCAAATGTAGGTGTCGTCTGAATATAACCAAAATCCCTTGCAATAAGCGCAAGGCTTGCAGGACAGGACCTCGTAAGCCTTGCGCTTTTGCAATCAAGAAAAACTTGCCCTCTATTTCAGGAATACTCCTGACATATTGTCATCCTGTCCACTCTCTTTTATCAATATTGCCGCCTTGACGGTAAACCTGTTTCCACATTCACAGTCAAAAGCGTGCGTTTCCTCCAGGTCCCTGTTAATTTCCACCGTAAGTATTTTTTTGCAGTTTGGACAAGTAATCTCCGCGTATATTACTGCACTGTTGACATATCGATTAGTACTTACCCCCACAAGTCTTCCCCTTTCCGCACCGCCATTTGCACCTGTCCATTGTCCTTTTCGACCGCTCCGGCATTCATAATCTTACCTCCCTTGTAAATTAAGCATTTTGTCCCGGCACTGGCAGTTTGATTATCAGGCCGGCCAATTTTTCTATACATTTCGTATAGTCACTGGCCAAAAAAAATCTCGTCAATCGTCACATGAAACAGTGTTGCTATATCTTTGGCAAGCTCAAGGGTCGGATTTCTTTCCCCGCGCTCAATCATGCCGTAGTACACCACCGTTATTCCCAGCATGTCGGCTACTTCCTGCTGAGTAAGCTTGTTCTTCTTCCTCAGTTGTTGCAGCATATGACGTTTTGCGCGCACATTCCAACTCTCCTTTCTATACAATTTGTTTATTTATACCATACTGTACATTTTGTATAGCGTCAAGGGCAAATTATACATTGTGTTAGTAAATCTTTTAAAAAATATACATTCTGTTATAATTATGCCTGAGACCCGTGTCTGCATATCAGCTCGAGAGGAGTAATCATATGTTTGGAAACAGACTCAAACAAATCAGAAAAGAAAAAGGTTTAACCCAAAAAGAACTGGCCCAATTATTGGGAGTCTCTTCCGGTGCAATAGGGCTGTACGAACAAAACCGGAGAACGCCGGATATTGAAACTATCAAAAGAATCGCCAAAATATTAGGCGTAGGCCCTTCTTATTTTTTGGAAGAGACACCTGAAAAGAAATTCACCGGTGATAAGAGAGTGTATAAAATTCCGGCGGAATATTTAGACCTGTTCGAACCGGACAATTTAGAATACATTAAGTTTATACAAAAGATGAAAAAAGAAAAAATCTCCCCGAAATTGCTTGCAGAAGTGTTCGATACAATTTTAAAGGTAAAAAAAGGCAAATGAGGGTACACTCTTTTGCCCTTTCATTATGCGGCAAAGACCGCTTCCCACACGGGAGCCATGCCAAACAACAAATACAAAGAAATACGTATCAAGGGTAAAATTTACAGTCACTACAGCTATCCCTTTTACTGGCAGGTGTCGGCCAGGTGGGAATTTAAGCCTTATGATGAAGAACTTTCGCCTCCGAATATTAGCATAGTAAAAGCTAATCCCAGAGCGGCAGGGCGGGTCAAAAGACCTAAAATAATGGCGAGGCCACCGAAGAATTCAACCAGTATCACCAGCACTGCTGCCGGCGCAGGTATATTTAAAGCCTGGGCGAAAAAGCCAATGGTTCCCTTCCAACCGAAACCACCGAACCAGCCCAGAAGCTTTTGCGCTCCATGGGCAAAAAATACGGTGCCGAGCGCAACCCGCAAAATGAAGTCGGCCTGCTGGGAAGAAACCCGTAAGAGCCTTTCGAGCATAGTACCTTCATGCATCCTTGTAATCCCCCCTTTCTATCGTAAAAATCCGGTGACGCTCGGGTCACTTCATTAATTTAGACGGAGGGAAAGCCAAATCGGTTAGTGAATAGGAAACGGGAAATATAAAGTAGACCTTCAATCCAAGTACGGGAGCATTATTATCAGAAACTATCAATAAAAACATTGGCCCCCATCACGGCGGCCATTTTTGCAACCGGGTTGACTTGCCGGGGCATATAACCCTTCAATTATAAGGCTTTTGGCGGGAGTGCATGGGAATCGAACCCACCAGAGACGGGATCACCGCCTCCCGCTGGATTTGAAGTCCAGGCCGCACACCAGAGCGAATCCACTCCCGGAAATTTTGTAGACAATTGATATTATAACAGATTTCAACATTTTTTCAAGTTTCGCTAGTAATACTAAAAATGTCCTTCGCTACGTTTGTTGGCGGCCTAAAGGCAAACAGTAACTGCTTTGGAAGCCCCATGCGCTCTCCGGGTCGCTATCGCTGCTATAACCCTCCTTAAGGGGGGGAATCCCCCTTAACAACCGCCATTTTTAGGAAATTGTCCACAGGGCATAATTCCAACATACAAAAAAGCAACTAGCACGATTGCTAGCCGCCCAAGTATGCTTTTTTCACTTCTTCGCTTTCTCGCAATTCCTCGGCTGTACCTTGCAATACGATCTTTCCGGTTTCTATCACGTATGCCTTTTGAGCGACGGACAGGGCCATGTGTGCGTTCTGTTCCACCAAAAGGACTGTAGTCCCGCCCCGGTTGATTTCTCTAATGATATCAAAAATTTCCTGCACCAGAATGGGGGCCAGCCCCATGGAAGGCTCATCTAAAAGCAGCAGTTTCGGCCGGGACATTAATGCCCTTCCGATGGCCAGCATCTGCTGCTCGCCGCCGCTCAGTGTCCCTGCCAATTGCTTTTTTCTCTCTTCCAAACGGGGAAATCTTTTAAACACCTTGGCCAAATTTTCTTTAATGACAGTCTTGTCCTTTTCCAAATAGGCTCCCAAATCCAGGTTTTCCGACACGGTCAAGTTGGCAAAAACCCGCCTTCCTTCCGGCACCTGGGAAACGCCCCGGCGGACGATTTCCTGGGCGGGTATGCCGGCAATGCTTTGACCCAGGTATTCAATACTGCCTTCAGCAGGCTGGAGCAAACCGGATATCGCTTTCAAAGTGGTGCTTTTGCCTGCGCCGTTGGCACCAATGAGAGTGACAATTTCCCCTTCCTCTACAGAAAAAGATATGCCTTTCAGGGCGTGGATGGCACCGTATTTGACATTGAGATTTTCTATCTTCAGCATTCATGATACCTCCTCGCCCAGATATGCTTCGATTACCTTGGGGTTTGCTTTAATTTCATCAGGATTTCCTTCCGCAATAATTTTGCCGTAATCCAAAACGTAAATTCTTTCACACACGCCCATGACCAGTGACATATCATGCTCAATCAAGAGGATGGTCAAATCAAATTCCTTTCTGATCCAGCTTATCAAATCCATCAGGGCCCTGGTTTCCTGCGGGTTCATCCCGGCAGCGGGTTCATCCAGCAATAAAAGTTTGGGGTCCGCGGCCAGCGCCCGGACAATTTCCAGCCGCCGCTGCAAGCCGTAAGGTAAATTTTTGGCAACCTCGTCTTTCTTGTCCGCAAGCTTAAAAATATCCAGCAGTTCAATGGCTTTATCCGTCATTTTCTTTTCGCCGTCAAAATAGCCCGGCAACCGCAGCAGTGAACTGACCAGGCTGTACTTACCATGCCAGTGGTAAGCAATCTTTACATTATCCAGTACTGTCAGGTCGGCAAAAAGGCGGATGTTTTGAAAGGTACGGGCAATCCCCCGGGATGTGATTTGATAGGGCTTTTTCCCACGAATCGACCTTCCC
Source organism: uncultured Thermoanaerobacteraceae bacterium (assembly GCA_964529795.1). Taxonomy (GTDB): domain Bacteria; phylum Bacillota; class JADQBR01; order JADQBR01; family JADQBR01; genus CAZGXM01. The sequence goes on along the minus strand of CAZGXM010000059.1, from coordinate 11,809 downwards.
ATAAAGATTATATCGCCTTTGGTGGGCGCGTAGACACCGGTGAGCAGGTTGAAAATAGTGGTCTTGCCCGCGCCGTTTGGCCCGATAAGTCCTACCAGTTCACCCTTGTGCAGCTTCATATCCACATTGGCTACGGCGGTTAATCCGCCAAATATTTTAGTTAGCTGATTTAGCTTTAACACCTCTGTCACCGGTTTCACCCCTTTCCTTAGTAAACATGGCAAAGGTTATTTCCTTGGTACCCATTAGACCCTGCGGCCTGTAGACCATGACCACGATCAAAATAGCCGCGTAAATAACCATCCGCAAGGCTGCCAGGCTTTGCAAGGCAGCGGTGAGACCGGTTACCAGCAGGGCGGCAATAATCGAGCCGGAGATGCTGCCCAGGCCGCCCAGCACCACCATTACCAGCGCGTCAAAAGACTTCAGGAAGGAAAACGTAACGGGCTGGATCAAGAAGAAATAATGGGCATAGAGAGCGCCGGCCACACCGGCAAAAAATGCCCCCATGGAAAATGCCAGTACTTTGTATTTTGTGGTGTTGATTCCCATGGTTTCCGCAGCAATCTCGTTTTCACGCACCGAGATACAGGCCCGGCCGTGGGTAGAGTCAATAAAATTCTTGATCAATAAGACAGTGGCAATGGTTAAAAAGTAAAGCCACGTCCAGTTGGTCAGCTGGGGAATACCAATCAGTCCCGCGGCGCCACCCACATACTCGGTGTTTACAAATACCACCCTGATTATTTCCGCAAATCCCAGGGTGGCAATAGCCAGGTAGTCGCCTCTCAACCTCAATGTGGGAAGCCCGATAATCACCCCGGTAATGGCTGCGGCAACGGCACCGGCAACAATCCCCAGGGCAAATGGCAAGTGAAGCTTCACCGTAAAAATTGCTGCCACATAGGCGCCGATAGCCATAAACCCGGCATGGCCCAGGGCCAACTGGCCCGTAAAACCCACAAGCAAATTTAAGCTCACCGCCATAATGATGTTGATGCCCATTAAAAACAGGTTGACCTGCTGAAACGGGTTAATAATCTCCCCTTTTATCAGGTAACCCACTGCAAAATACAAGACTACTATCAAGATTGCGGTGACAATTACCCGCCTGCTCAGCTTCATCATTTTCACCTACACTTTCTCCGTGGTGTCCTTGCCCAGCAGTCCCGATGGCTTCACCACCAAAATCAAGATCAAAATACCAAAGGCAAAGGCATCTTTCCACTGAGAATCCCAGTAACCGCTGACCATGGCTTCCACAATACCCAGCAGGAAACCGCCGGTCATTGCCCCGGGAATGATGCCGATACCGCCGAGCACTGCTGCCACAAAGGCCTTCAAACCGGGCATAAGGCCCATCAACGGGTGGACTGTCTGGTAATACATACCCAGTAATATCCCTGCCACCGCTGCCAGTGCGGAACCGATAGCAAACGTGGCAGAGATGGTGGTGTCAACATTTATCCCCATCAGCCTCGCCGCTTCCGTATCGTAGGAAACGGCACGCATGGCCTTGCCGATGCGGGTACGCTTGACCACGTACTGTAAACCCACCATCATAATCACCGTTACTACTAAAATTAAAATTTGCTGGTTGGTAATGGGCACTTTGCCGTTAAAAAGCCAGTAAGTCTTTTTGGCCAAAATCTCCGGAAAAGCCCTGAAGTCAGTCCCCAAAATCACCAGTCCCCCGTTCTGTAAAAGCAGGGACATGCCGATGGCGGTAATCAAGGCCGCCAACCGGGTGGAATTTCTCAATGGTTTGTATGCAATCCTTTCAATGGTCACTCCCAGCAGGGCGGAAGCCGTCATGGACAATATCAGTGCCACAAAAAAGTTCAGGTGCAGGCTGGAGATGGCAAAAAAACCAACGTAGGCACCAACCATGAGAATTTCGCCGTGGGCAAAATTTATAAGCAGAATAATTCCGTAAACCATGGTATAACCCAAAGCGATCAGTGCATAGATACTGCCCAGCGTGATGCCGTTGAGCATCTGCTGGATAAAAAAGGTTATTGTTTCGACCACTCTATCACCCCGATCCGAATAGAATTAATATAATATAAAGGTTAAGAAGGGGGGCTAACCCCCCTTCTTGCTATCTTGTTATGCGGTAACCTTATTTAGGTGCTTTTTTGGTTTTCAAGGTTTGCTCGCCGTTTGTCATTTCGATGATTGCAATTTCCTTAATCGGGTTATGCTTGTCATCAAAGGTCAACTTGCCTGTCACAGCATCAAAGTCCTTGGTGGCTACCAGTGCGTCTTTGATGGCTTCCGGCTCAGCCTTACCCGCACGCCGAATGGCGTCCACAATCAGCTTGGCAGCATCGTAACCAAGAGCGGCAAAGGAACTGGGCACGTCACCATATTCAGCTTTATAGGCTTGTACAAAGCTCTGTACCTTTTCACTGGGGTCACTGTATGCATAGTGATTGGTGAAATAAGTATTATTCAGTGCCTCAGCACCGGCAATTTCAACCAATTTCGGAGAATCCCAACCGTCAGCACCCAGGAAGGGAACGTCCAGGCCAATTTCGCGGCCCTGACTGACAATCAAGCCCACCTGCTGGTAGTAACCGGGAACATATACCAGCTCAGTACCGGCCTGCTTAAACTTGGTCAGTACCGGGCGGAAGTCCTGGTCCTGAGTACTAAATGCCTCTTCGGCCACAATTTCGCCGCCCAGTTTGGCAAATTCCTGCTTGAATACTTCAGCCAGGCCTTTACTGTAGTCGTTGGTGTTATCATAATAAATGGCAGCCTTCTTGGCATTCAAGTCGTTGTAGGCAAATTCGGCACCGACAATACCCTGAGGCGGGTCGGTGAAGCAGGTACGGAAAATGTATTCGCGGGTCTTGCCGCTGTCATCCACAGTAACCTTGGGGTTGGTTGCAGAAGTTGTCAGCAAGGGTACCTTGTATTGGGTCGCAACGGGAACTGCAGCCAAGGTATCGCCGGTAGTAGCGGCACCCAAGTGAGCAACAACTTTTTCAGAAGTAATCAACTTAGTGGCAACACTGGTAGATTCTGCGCTGTCGGACTTGTTGTCCAGAACAATAGGCTCAATTTGACGCCCCAAGACACCGCCGGCGTCATTTATTTCTTTGAAAGCCAGCTTGATACCGTTTACAGTGTGCTGGCCGAAAGTGGCCACGGCACCGGACAGTTCGTAGTTCACACCGATTTTAATCGGTTCGGCTGCCGCTTCTTTCTGTTTGCCTTCTTCTTTCTTTTCTTCCTGCTTGGGTTTATCCTTTTTACCTTCCTCTGCTTTCGGAGCGCCGCACCCAACAACCAACGCCATGATTAATGCCAACGCAAAAAGCAGAACCAGACTTTTTTTAAATTTCATCTCAAAACCTCCTTGTTTTTTATCAAAAAAACTCCCGTATTAAAAAAGCCTCTTGCAACTACCACCTCCTTCCCCGGAGTATAAGTCGCTGAAGAAATATGTATTGGTGTGAATAGTTATTTGCTTTTCGCGGGCAACCGCCTGCACGGCACAATCCCATAAATATACGGACATATCCTCACTCGGGCACAAACAGGAATATGCACAGAAAAAAACAATGTTTCCCAAACATGTACAAAATATGCAGTGATGCCTAAGCTATTATATAATGTTGAGACAAGTCTGTCAATTGCCGCAGTCAATTTGCCGTTGACCAAAAAGAACAAAATCTTAAAAACACTTAAATGTCAATTTTATTAATATCCGGAAATTAGACTTTGGAGTTAGTCACAGTTTAGTTCAAAATCTAAGTTGCCAACTATTTAAAAAAAGTCAAAAAGTAACTTTGACAAGTCCTTATCCAAGCAAATATCGTGCCTGTTTTTAAAAATATTCTGAAAAATACCGCAAAATACATTGTGCTCTTTTCTGGGCGCGGTGTAAATGCTTTCAAGAATGCCTGCAAAAAATTGCCGAGTATGAAGTTTTTTGCAGGCAAAAAAATTCCGGTCCATTGAAATTGCCCGGAATAGCCGCACAAATTACCCGCACAAACCTCTCTTTCGCATGATTGCCGGCTTGATCAATGGCATGGGCAAACGGTTCCTTTCCCGTACCGCTTTCCTCGCGCAACAATACCGGCAACTTTTACCGGCAGTGCTCAAAACAGGATTCTTTTATCCTGAATTCTTTTGGTAAACTTAACCTGGTCAAGGTATTCCAGCAGCGGCAATACGTACTTTCGACTGCTGTCCAAAAGGTCACGCACCTCTCCCAGGGTAACGGAACCGTTTTGCTTGATATATTCGCCAATGCGCCTTTTCGCCTCCTGCACGGCCTCTCCTGTAAAGATCAGTTGGTCACTAACCCGCTTCACCTCATTATTACGTATCAAATAACCCAACAATTCCGCTGCCTCTGTTTCCGTCATTGCCATAGCACTTACTATATCCCCCCATGCCGGCGGTTGGAAAGGGGTTTCTTTTAACAACCGCACTATCTCTGCCATGTATTCCTTTTGCCCCGGGGTGGGCTGCACTGCAAAATCCCGGTGCGCAACTTCATTCGCGAATATTTTTATCAGACCAGCATTAGCTGCCGCGTGCAAAAACGCGTTAAATTCCTTGCCGCTCCACGAAGAAAATGCCCGGCTGCGCAATTCTTCTTTGGCCATTCCCGTTCGCAGCGGGTATTTTTGATGGAAATCAGTCAGCAGCAGCCGGGCAGTCTCTCCCAGCTTTCTTATCACACCGCCGGCAATGACAAATTCCGTTCCTTCGTAAATCAATCGCTCTATTGCATCTTCACGGGACAACTCTTCCAAACCCTGTTTGAAATCAGCTTCGTCTAACCCCGCCTCCTGCTGCAGGTCCTGCGCCGCCAACATCCTTTCGTGCTGTAGCAATACCTGCATTATCAATTCTCCCGGGGAACCTTTCAATTTTATTGCCAGCTGGTCCAATACCTGCTGCCGGTAGCGTTTGTGCTTATTTGCTACGGGGTCGATAACCACACCGCCGCCAACAGTGTACATGGGCGAGTAGGTCCTGATTACAAACCTGTCCTGCCTCAAAGCCACCACCGGCTTCTCGATTAAAAACTGGCAGAAACAGCTGTCACCACGCTCCAGTTGTTCCCGGTCCAAAAGATTAACCCGAGCAAAAGTCTCTGCAGTGCCCAGATATAGTCTGACCCTGGTACGCTGTTTTAACGGTTTTGCCGCGGAAGCAAGCAGTTTTAACTTTGCATCCATGCGGTAGGAGGGGATGAGCAATCCCGGTTCAGATATCATTTGACCGCGATGCAATTCCTCTACTTCCACGCCGGCCAAATTCACCGCCACCCGCTGTCCTGCCGTGGCATGATTCACCGTTTCACCATGCACCTGGAGATTACGAACCCGGGAAATTAATTTTTCCGGCATTATTTCCACCTGGTCGCCAACATTTACCTGCCCGCTCCACAGGGTGCCGGTGACCACCGTGCCAAAACCGGTGACAGAAAATGACCTGTCAATGGGCAGGCGCATCCTCCCTGCCGCGGACTTTGGCGGCGTATCAGCAATTTTTTCTTCTAGCAGTCGGCGTAACCGGTCCATCCCCTCGCCGGTTACTGCCGACACGGAAACAACCGGTGCATCGGCAAGAACCGTACCGGCAACGGCTTCCTTAATCTCCTCCTGCACCAACTGCAGCCATTCCTCGTCCACTAAATCTTTTTTGGTAATGACAATAATACCGTCTTTTACCTGCAACAAATCAATAATATCCAGGTGTTCCCTGGTTTGGGGCATAATGCTTTCATCCGCAGCAACAACCAACAGCACCAGGTCCATGCCGGCAACACCGGCCAACATCTGCCTGATAAAGCGTTCGTGCCCGGGGACATCAACAATGCCCACATTGGTGCCGTCGGGCAGTTTAAACGGGGCAAAACCCAATTCAATGGAAATGCCCCGCTCCTTCTCCTCTTTAAGCCGGTCAGTATCTTTTCCTGTCAGCGCTTTTACCAGCACGGTCTTGCCATGGTCCACATGCCCGGCGGTACCAACTATCACATAATCCATAAAGGTCACCTCATCAATGCCTGTTGAAATGCCTGTATCAATGCTTCTTCATCTCCCGGCAGCAACGTCCTTGGGTCCAGCAACAAACGGTCTTCTTGAATGCGCGCCAGCACCGCAGGGTCAGCCTGGCGCAGCCGGGCAGAAAGCTTTTCGGCGGAAAACTCTCCCTCAAGGATAACCAACCATGTATCCAGTTCCGTAGTGGGCAAGGCCCCACCACCGGGGCGGGATTTACCGGGAACAACATCCACCCGGCAACCAGTAAGTCCCCCTGCCAACAATTCGGCCAGGGATTGTGCCCGCTTTTTAATAGCTTCCAAATTTTCCGCAAGCATTTTTAAAGTAGGTATTTCCACCAAGGCCGCATCCAGATCCAAATACGCTCTTAAAGTGGCCTCCAAAGCGGCAATGGCCATTTTATCCACTCGCAGGGCCCGGGCCAGAGGGTGTTTCCTGATCTGGTCCAGCAAATCTTCCCGTCCCACTATAAAGCCCGCCTGGGGCCCGCCCAACAGTTTGTCCCCGCTGAAGGTGACCAAATCCACCCCCGCCCTTAAACATTCCTGCACGGTCGGTTCCCCGGCAATGCCCAATTTACTTAGATCGATGAGGCTGCCGCTTCCCAAATCCTCTACAACGGGCAAATAAAATGTTTTGCCCAAAGCAACCAATTCTTCCCTGGATGTCTCGTGGGTAAAACCCTCTACCCGGTAATTACTGGTATGTACTTTTAACAACAAGCCTGTCTCCTCATTGATTGCCGCTTGATAATCTCTTAAATAAGTCTTGTTGGTGGTTCCTACCTCTCGCAAAACAGTGCCACTTTGAATCATCACCTCGGGTATTCGGAAGGCACCGCCGATTTCCACCAGTTCACCCCTGGAGACAATCGCCTCTTTGCCTCTGGCCAGGGCAGACAATACCAACAGTACCGCCGCGGCGTTGTTATTAACCACCATGACGCCGGGAGCGCCGGTAACCTCGCTGACAAGCCGTTCCACGTGACTGTGACGGGAACCCCGGGTACCATTTTCCAAATCATATTCCAAATTGCTGTAACCACCCGCCACACCGCTTACCGCCTCAATTGCCGCCCGGGACAGCACTGCCCGTCCCAAATTGGTATGAAGCACCACACCGGTAGCATTGACCACCCGCCGTAATCGGGGCCTTTTTTTCTCCCTCAATAAATCCAGGACACGGTTTTCAACGGTCTCGGGTTCCGGCAGCAGGCCTTCATTGACAACCTGCTTGCGGATTACGTCCAATACTTCCCGCACGGCATTGACCACCAAACTTCTAGGGGACTTGGCCAGCTCCCTCTGAAGCCGTGGCCGCTGCAGCAGTTCATGAACCGCCGGCAAATGTTTAAGTAATGCTTTTTTGTTCATGGTACCCACCCCTTGAAAACATTTTTCCCGGACAAGGTAACATTATTGATTCAACAAGTTAGTGAAAGAGTGTTTCAGCGGTTTGGAAACATCGGTGCCTTCGGGAAGGGTAGTTAATTTTCCCCCGTCCACCAGCAGCTGTACCTGGTCTATTCCCGGGAATTGGGTCATGGTAGCCACCAGAGAATCCACCAGCATGTTTTCTGATGTGGAGCCGCCACCGTAACCGATCACTTCCTTGCTCAAATCCACTATCACAGTTTCTCCGCTCACTTCTATATCCAAAATCTTGGTTCCCGGCCAGATGGTGGGAATCAAATCTTTCACCGGTGGTCCGGCAAGCAAAGCCTGCAGGGCTGATCGAAGCGGGTCTTGATTACGTACCGGTGCCGAATAGGGAACCAGCAAACTGGCATTGCGGTTTCCATAATAGACCGTTACGGTCTCTTCATATGCCGGCCCGTTGACGGCGTCCGGTCGCATCAAGGCATTTTCCAAATTTATTCCGTGATAATCTTTTATCACTTGACCGTCCACCAGCAACTGCACCATCTTGACCATGGGAAATTCGGTCAGGGTAAATACCACTGAATTAATTGCTTTTTGCGCTTCTTCATTTGATTCCGCTTTTAAAAACTCCTGGGTAAAGCTTACATATGCAGTGTTGTCCTTTAAGTAGAGTTCCCTCAGTTTGGTACCCCGGGGAATAACCGGTTTTACCTGTTCGGAATCCGGGCCTGCCAATAACTTGTCTATGGCCACATTTGCCGCCTGGTCCGTAGGTTCTATGTGTAAGGTGACCGGCAGTAAATACTTTTCGTTTACATCCTGGTAATATACGGTTACAAAGGAACGGGTTTTACCCAAGAGTTGCTGTGGCCGGGAGTCACCGGGAGAAGTGCTTTTCGGTGATGCGGGTTTTGTTTCCAACGCTTTCTTTTTAAAACTGCAGCCGGTGAAAAGAATACTTATTACCAAAAAGCCCAGCAGCGCCAACAGTAATTTTTTCATGCAGGGGTTCTTCCTTTCTTTTCGTAGTAAAAAATTAACGAACTTATTAAACCTGCCGGTCCAGGATAGTCACATAGAAAACCGGCTGATTTGAGTACAATATTCGCTTATTTTCTCCGAAAATCCTGCCAAGTGACGGAATAACAGCGTGTTTTTGTTTAAAGGATTTCGGTTTCACGAAACTCCTTTTTTGGCAACCCGCCAGCTATTCCTTAACTGCTACAGCGCCTCAGCAGGGCAGTTGCAAAGATTGCTGCCATTACAAAAAGACCCGCGTATCCGAAAACCGGGTAGAGGTTAGCAACCATTTCTGCAAAACTTAAACCGGTAAACGGCAGTGCTAAAATCAACACTGCCAGTACTGCTTGCCGGTATTTTTCCCCACCGCCCGATAATCTTTGAGCGAGGCTAAATGCATTTGCCGAAGCGGTCGTTAGCATGGCAAACCATAATACCATGGTATATAAAAACTTCAGCAGCGGGTGGACCTGCCCGGCAACAAACAGCATGGGAATTTCATATGCCAACACCTGGGGGTAGTAATGGTCCATAGCCCATACCATCACCAAACCCAACAGTCCCAAGCCGCAGCCCCCCACCATTCCCCCCCATAAACTGTCTTTCCTGATATCAACATCGATGGATGCCAGAACAATAGCCCCGATAACCATATTGTATGCTACATACAACAAACTGGCCAACAGCCAACTTTTACCCAATAACCCCTTGTTTGAATGTACCAGGGACAGCATGTCATTGGCCACGGCAGTTTCCTGCCCTACAGCTAAAAAACTGACCACCACAGTAATTACAGCCAAGACCGGTATTAGACATGTATTGAATACCAAAACTCCTTCGCTACCCGGTATTAAAGCAGCACCCAAACAAATAAGAGTTAATAACAGCCCCAACCAAAAAGGTGCCTGCAGGTATTCTACAAATATGGCAGCGCTTCCCGCAAGCATAATGCACAGCCCGGCAAAGAGAAACAAAGTCAGCCATACATCTAAAATTTTACCCACCCTGGGACCCAAAGTATTCATGGTCAGGTCAGTATAAGAACGGACATTAAAGTAATTGACCACAACAATGGTCAGCATGCCAAAAAATGCAAATAAAATTCCCGCTACCAGCAGGCCCCAAAAACCGTCCTCACGGTATCTGACAAAAAAATAGACAAGCTCCTGGCCGGAAGCAAAACCGGCGCCGATAACCGCGCCCATGTATGTTGCGGCTACTTGCAGGGTAATATATCTATATCGCAACATTTCCTCCCCCTTCGGCTAATATTTATGCAGCAACCAGTTAAGTTTACCCTGGATTTTTTTCTGCAGTTGCCGTGCAGGAACTTGAATATACACCTGTAAAAAGGCATATACTCTAGGCAACAAAGCCAAAAGGAGACAGACATGAGCGGTTATTCGTTTCTGACCAGGCTGACAGCCAAAGGAAATAAACTGCCGCCGAAACTGAAATTGGATCACCAGGACCCGCTGTCCAGCCACAAATTAAGCAGCTGCTTATGCAAGCACCTGTTATATTTAAATCCCGAAAATACCCGCCCCGTAGCGGTTGTGGCAATAGGGACCGACCGGTCCACCGGAGACAGTTTGGGCCCCCTCACCGGGACTAAATTAAAGGAATTTTCTCTTCCCAATTTAAATATTTACGGCACGCTGGACGACCCGGTACACGCCAGCAACATGACCGAAAAACTGCTGCAAATCGAAAAGGAGCTGGACAATCCGGTCATTATTGCCGTGGACGCCTGCCTGGGGCAAAGTAAAAGCGTGGGCAGCATCACCCTTTCCGCCGGGCCGGTACGCCCCGGTACCGGTGTAAACAAAAGTCTTCCTGCCGTTGGCGACATTCACTACACCGGTATTGTCAATACAGGCGGTTACATGGAATATTTTGTGCTGCAAAACACCAGGCTGAGTATTGTCATGAGCATGGCCACGCAGATTTCCACCAGTATCATGCTGGGCTTGCGGAAAGTCAGGATGTCGGTTCATTCTTATTTCATTCAATAAAACGCCGTGAAACAGCAAAGCCAACGCCCGGAGAAACGAGCGTTGGCTTTGCCACAACAAATTAAATAAGATAGCGGTCACTGCCTACAGTAATTTTGCTCCATTGATAACCAGCTCGAAGCGACAGTCCAACCGGTCCGCAGCACGGCGGCAAAGAATCATTTTGGTCATAAAAATCTCAAAATATTCCATCACCGAACACACTTCCGTGTCTATTTCCAACCGGAGCCGAATAACCCGGTCGCCATCCGTTTCAATTTCCAGGTCAGAACGCTTGGCGGCAAAATTCACCCTGTCCCGAACAGTAAAACTGGCCATATCCTTTTTTCTCACCCGGGAAACGTGTACGTCAATTTTATCGGCAATTATCACTGCTGCGGTCACCGGGGTCACCGCCACACCGGTCTGTTCCTCGTGATTACCGATAGCGGCCAAAATCAAAACAATTTCTTCCAAGGGCATTGCCAGCTGCTGCAGTATCCGCCTGACCAGCAGCGCCCCGTTTCGCCCGTGATTATAACGATTGACAAAGTTGCCCAGGTCATGAAGATAGCCGGCAATGGCAGCCAGTTCCGCAGTTCTGGGGTGATAGCGCAAAGTAGACAGGATATTTTTGCTGTTTAAAGCAACCCGGTCAATATGGCGCAGGCTGTGCTCTATGGCACCCATGGCTCCTAAATACTCGTGGCCTTTATGCATGTAAACCTTTATTTCCGGATGTTTTCTTAACGTTTCCAAAGTTATCATTATTACCAAGCCTTTCTGTCATATTTTATTTAGACGTGATGAAATTAAATCCGCCGCTTCCCGGGCCGTCAAACCCACGGCATTTATTAACAGCGGTGTCTCGCTTCCCTCGACCCAATCATTTGTAACCGTGGGCGTGCCTTCCCAGTCACAACTGACACCACTGTAAACTATCGCTGCCGCTTCGGGGGCACTTTCGCCACTAACCGTCTCAAAGCCGCGTCTTTCCAATTCTTCTCTAATTTCATCCAGCCCTGCCTGCACAACAACCCGTTTCATCGTACTCCCCACCTTTCCTTTTGTCCGGTAGGGTCTCCATTATCCTATCACTTTATCCCCATGGGCAACTGTTTCCTCCCCGGGTATGACAAACGGCAGTATTGCCGGCACCACCCGGTAGGATAAGGGAAGACGCCCGTTTGCCTCCCCGTCGACATGAGCATAAAGTCTTTCATCGCCGCTGATATCAATTGTCTTCCCCCGCAGCAGTGATACCTTGGGATGATTAACATGCCCGCCATAATAAATACTGGGGAAATTTTTTAAAAACTGGGCACGGGACAAATCCTCCACAATACAGATATCCAGTTTCCCGTCATCCACCAGC
>CAZGXM010000058.1:0-17230 GCA_964529795.1 uncultured Thermoanaerobacteraceae bacterium | reverse complement strand
GAGGAGGCGGGCAGTTTCATCATGACTGACATTTCCCGCCACCGCCAAAACAATATTTCCCGGTATATAGCGGCTTTGGTAATACTCTAATACCTGTTCCCTGTTCAACTGCGCAATGGAAGTCGCGGAGCCAAGTATCGGTCTTCCCAAGGGATGACCAGGCCAGACCGTTTCCGAAAATAAATCATGGACCCGCTCATCAGGTGAATCCTCAAACATTTTGATTTCTTCCAAAACCACTTTCTTTTCCTTTGCCAAGTCTTTTTCATCAAAGCGGCTGTTAAAAAACATGTCGCTTAAAATTTCAATGGCCAAGCCTAAATGTTCTGATAAAACTTTAGCATAGATGCAAGTATATTCCTTGGTGGTAAATGCATTTAACTGTCCACCCACTGCATCCAATGCTTCGGCAATTTCTTTAGCCGTCCTGTTTTTAGTACCTTTAAAAAATAAATGTTCTAAAAAATGCGACAGCCCCAGCTGTTGTTCAGTCTCGTCCCGGGAGCCGCAGCCTATCCAAATGCCAACCGCTGCCGAGTGCACTGCAGGAATTTCTTCCGTCACCACCCGTACACCATTGGCCAGTCTTTCTTTTTTATACATGCTCTACCTCCTTTGCAAAACACTTATAAAAATTCTCGAAAAATAACAGAAATCCTGTCAGGAAAAAAAATAACTAGGATTTACCTAGCGTGACTTTACTATGTCGATCGTTAGAAGTGTTCGTACAAGTAGCTTTTGGGGATATTTTATGTATACACTGAATGATTTTTTCCATAAATTCACCTCCTCGTGTTACTGGGACCAATAGTACATTTAACCTTTGGTATAACGCTTTAAAGCCCGGTGAATCGGAAACCGGTTCCGAACCACCGGGCTTTTCTTTTACTTCCCGCGCATATTATCTTATCAAACCGCCAGTCCTTCCGAAAAGTACGGGTTCAAGAAACTCAAAAGGCCTCTCGAGAAGCCATTTTAGGCAAATCTTCGACAGATAATATATAATTCCTGCTGATTTTTGACAAAAAGGCCATAAAATAACACAAAAATTACAAATATAGCCTACGGGACCTCTCCAAAAATACCTTTAAAGCCCGTATCGCTTCCGTTAACCCGTACTTTTCGGAAGCAACATCAAAATCATGTCGAAATTGTTCATAAGACGAAGTTCGCGGGACTTGTGACACAATAACCGCAAAATAACAAGCAACGGAAATAGCGCTGGCATTGGTCAGCGAAAATTAGCTAAACACCTGTTTGCTGAAAAGGGCAAACCGCTCGAAAGGGTGGGACGCAAAGCCAAGGGTCTAAGGCGACAGCTATGATTGCCAGGCTGCCGGTAAATGAGGATAATTCCGGCAGCCTGCATTGGCTGCCATTTATATTTGCAGAGGGGAAGACGGTAGATGGAAGAGAGGGTAATTGAAAAACTGGTGGAAAAGGTAAGGAGCTACAGTGTGGAGCTGTGGAAGCATTCGCTGGGTGTGTTTAACATTTCGCTGGTTCTTGCCTGCAGGATGCAGCTGGGAGCTGGGGAGAGAAAGAATATAGCCATTGGCGCGCTGCTGCATGACCTGGGGAAAACCCGGATTAGCCCGGCCATCATCAATAAGGCTGGACAGCTGGCAGCAGAGGAATGGATGGAGGTAAAGTTACATCCTGGCTACGGTGCGGGAATACTGGCGGGGTACGGCTGCCTGCAGGCGGTGGTCCCCCTGGTGCTATACCATCACGAACGGTGGGACAGGAGGGGTTACTTGGGACGTCGGGGGACGGAAACTCCGCTGGGAGCGAGGGTGATTGCCGTGGCCGATGCCATTGACGCCATGACATCGCATCGTCCCTATCGAAAAGCAAAGGGAATGCGGGAAGTGGTGCGCGAGCTGCAGAAGGGCAGGTCCAGCCAATTTGACCCTTTGCTGGTGGACCTGGTGCTGGCTGGCCGGCAGCCTGCCGGTCATAGCGGGCAGTGGAAACGTGCCGGGCAGTCTGCCAGGGTATGTGAAAAAGAGAACTGGCCGGACTGTTTGCTCAAAACATACCAGGACATTTCTAACCTACTGGTCTATGGCTGGGATAACTTCTTGGAACAGCTGGCAGCTTTCCAGAGGTAGGTTGCATCACATTCTGGAAAGGTTAATGGCTACAAATCGAGGACATACTTCAACGAAGGTCATTGGCAACTTGCCGGTAATGATCCAGGGTTGAAATCTTAAAAGAAAGGAGGTATTATACGTGGGTATAAGAGAAGAGCAAATTGTGGTGTTCAAGCTAAAGAAAGAAAAATTCGGAGTGGGCATCGAGCAGGTCAGAGAGATTGTGAGGCCGTCCAAAACCGCTATCATACCCCAAGCGCCTGACTGGCTGGAGGGGGTGGTCAAGCTGCGGCAAGAAATCATTCCCGTCATTGACTTGAGAAATCGTTTCGGTTTGCCGAGGGGGGGCCGTGACAGCGATACCCGCACTGTCATTGCCGAAATCGGGGATGCTTTAATCGGGCTAACTGTTGACGCGGTGGAAGAAGTTCTCCGCCTTTCTGTTGATAATATAGCTCCCCCACCGCGGATAACGTCCGGCACAAGCAAATTCATCAAGGGTATCGCGAAAATTGCAGACCAGCTAATCATCCTGCTGGACCTAAACTCATTGTTTTTAGATGAAGAAATCGATGACCTAAGCTCGGTGCTGGCTCAGATAAGAGCAGAAGAGAAGACGGATGGTACTGTAGCGGAGGCATAGCGAGGAAACTATAAAATGTGAGGAGGCTAAACATGTTTAATTTTAAATCGATTGGCGCGAAAATAATGGCCGGTTTTTTCCTGGTACTGGCCATATTTGCAGTAGTTGCCGGGTATCTGTATCTGGGCATGATTGAATATGAAAACGATTTTGAAAATTATGCGCATCATGTACAGGTGGTCGTTGACCTTGAGGAAATAAAGGCAATGGTTAGGGACGCTTATATTGAAACCACCGGCCTGATGATGCGCCAGGACGCTTCCGCAGTAGAGCGCTTCAAGGAAAAATGGCAAGATTTTGACGAGGTACGAAAGAGGCTTGCAAATTTAATGGATTCTGAGGAGCAGCGAAAGAAGCTTGAAGAATTGGTTGCGCAACATGACCGGTTCAATGACCTGTTTCTCAACCGGTATGTCCCTGCGTGGAGGGCCGGTAATGAGAGCGAATTGATGCGGCGGGGGAAAGAGTTGATGACGCAGGTCGATTCATTCATCGATGCTGTTGATGTACTGGGGCAGGAAGTCAATCAAAATATGACTGCCGCCCAGGAAGAAATGCTGCAAATGGCGAGTAAATTTAAACTGTCGTTGCTGCTCGGGTTTGCCGTTGCCCTGGCACTCGGCATTTTGATTGCCCTCATGATCAGCAGGTCCATTTCCAACCCCCTGAAAAAGGTTGTCGAGTTCAGCCGGCAGATAGCCAGCGGTAATTTAACCGTTGAAAAGCTGGCAAGCAGATCGCGGGACGAAATCGGCGTACTGGTCAATACCGTCAATGAAATGTTGGCGAATTTGCGAAAGATGATCCAAAAAGTGATTAATACCGCCCAGGAAATGGCCACTTCAAGCCAACAACTGGCTAAGGCTGCCGATGATACGGGGCAGGCAGCCCAACAGGTGGCGGCAACCATTGAAGAAATGAGTAAAGGAAGTGAAAACCAGATACAACATATTGAAAAAACAAATGAATTGGTGCAACAGCTGATGGCTGGCATCGAGCAGGTAAACCAAAATGCCCAAAGCATGTCAGCAGCTTCCAACCAGGTGTCAGCATCTGCCAAGGCGGGCGAAAAGATCATAAATAATGCAGTTGGGCAAATGGAGTCAATTAATGAAGCATCAAGTGAGTCTGCAAATGCGGTGAAAGAACTGGGTAAACGTTCCCAGCAAATCGGTGACATTGTGGAAATAATTTCCGGCATAGCAGACCAGACAAATTTGCTGGCGCTAAATGCCGCCATTGAGGCGGCCAGAGCCGGGGAATACGGTCGCGGCTTTGCCGTAGTCGCCGATGAGGTCAGGAACCTAGCCGAACAATCACAAAAAGCAACCGGGGAAATTGCAGAGTTAATCAGTCAAATTCAAGAAGAAACCGATAAAGCAGTTCGCTCCATGGAAAAAGGTAGTCAGGAAGTGGCTGCAGGAAAACAAGTAATTGCCAAGACAGGAGAGACTTTTAACGAGATTGTCAAGGCAATTGAGCAGGTTGTCAGTCAAATTCAGGAAGTAGCGGCGGCCGCAAAACAAATGGACGCTAGTGGCGTCAAGGTAACAGAATCGGTTGGAAGCGTGGCAAGTATAATTGAAGAAGCTGCTGCGGGAGCACAAGAAGTTTCTGCATCTACAGAAGAACAGACTGCCACAGTAGAAGAAATTGCCTCATCTGCGGATGAGTTGGCCAAAATGGCAGCTGAATTACAATCTGCTATACAAAAATTTAAGGTTTGAGACATTTGCATTCTCCCGGAATGTAAGCTTGGAAGGGATAAATTGATGAGGATAACGTCGCAATTATTACTTGCGGCGTTATCCATCTCACAGAAGCGCACGTACAGGCCCTATATACGACTCCTGACAAACCTCGGTTACTTCTTCTGAAGTAATGCAAAATGCTGACATTTTTCTTTATATTAATCTATACGAATTATGTCTTGGAATCCTTATAAAATAAGGGTTTATTGGTTTCGTTTAGTAAAGTCACTCTAGTCATCCTCCTTGGCCACCGCTGTAACAGTCACCAAAGGGGTGGATACTTTTTTCTCTTTATCCATGTACAGGGACACGGTTCCCACCCGGGAACCCGCTGTAACCGGGGCTGCTATTGTTCTGGTTAATTCCACCCTGCGCTCCACCAGTTGCTTGTGACTACGGGGATATGCCAGCGTCAACGGCCTGGCGGTTTTCACCGCAACCCATTGTTGTTTCCCGTTGGTTATATATATTTCGCCCCAAACAGTGTTCCCGGGAATGTGCTCCACAAAATAATTTTGAAAACCGTAGTCCAGCAAACGGATACTGTCACCGTAGCGGTCACCGCTCTTTAATACCACGGCGATCAACTGCATGCCGCCGCGGGAAGCGGAAGCTACCAGGCAATTGCCGGCGGCCCTTGTCGTCCCGGTTTTCACCCCGTTTGCCCCTGAATATTTCCATAGCAAACGGTTGGTATTTTTTAAATACCTGTGGCCGCCCCCGTACCAGGGAATAGTCTCGTGTTTTTGCTCTACCACGTGGGCAAACATACGGTTGGTAAGGGCATAGCTGGTTATAACCGCCAGGTCAAAGGCCGTAGAGCGATGGCGTTCATCCGGCAACCCATTGGGGTTGACAAAATTGCTGTTTTGGGCACCCAGCAGGCGAGCTTTTTGGTTCATCAGCAGGGAAAAAAATTCAACATTCCCGGCAACATGCTCCGCCACAGCCACAGCAGCATCGTTCCCCGACCTGATCAAAGCACCTTTTACCAGTTGGCCGACAGTTAGTTTTTCCCCTTCCCTGAGATGGATTGTTGCCTCACCTGTCGCCGCCGCAGTTTTACTCACCGTCACGATTTCGTCCGGTTCGGCCAATTCCAATGCCAGCAATGCTGTCAATATTTTGGTAGTGCTGGCCGGGGGGGTAACCTGAAATGCCGCTTTATTGTAAAGAATTTGCCCGCTCTTAGCTTCTATTAGTATGGCGTTGGCAGCGCTGATTTCCGGCTTTGCCCAGGCTGCCTGCTGGAAAAGCATTAATATTGTTACAAGCAAAAAACAAACCGTCAAATTCCTTGAATGCATAAAATCACCGCCTTTCAGCATTTATTATGCCTTGGCGGTAAAATCTTTAACAGCTAAAAAGTCAATTATCCTGTGGCAAAATTTGACTGACTGTTTTCAGCGAATAACCACTTGCCTGTAATTGTTCAATCATATCCGGCAAGGCCGCGGCAGTTGCCTCCGTCGGGTGCATCAGTACAATTGCACCGTTATGTGCCTTGCCCATTACTTTTTTCACGATTTGCGCCGCACTCTTGTCTCTTCGCCAATCCACAGTGTCGATACTCCATAAAACTGTTTTGTATCCCAAAGTTTCTGCTGCCCTTAAAACATGGGCTTCCCGCTCACCTGAGGCAGGAGCAAATAATCTGGTCCTGACTCCGGTTACCTCTTCAATGTATTTTTCCGCTTCTTTGATATCCCGCCGGTTTTCCTCCAAGCTCATGCCGTTGGGACTTCTATGCTTTAAACCATGATTGCCTATTTCATGCCCGGCTTGGACCAGTTTTTTAGCATATTCCGGATATTTTCTTGCCCACCTGCCGGTTAAAAAAAACGTGGTTTTCACTTTTTTTTTCTCCAGCGTAGCCAATATGTCAGGTAAATATTCCTGACCCCAATCCACATTAAAAGTGAGAGCCATGTGTTTTTCCGTGTCCAGTCCCTGATAGATTGGCTCCGTGATGGTGGGTACGGTAACTTGCCGCATTGCATACA
Organism: uncultured Thermoanaerobacteraceae bacterium; assembly: GCA_964529795.1. Classification (GTDB taxonomy): domain Bacteria; phylum Bacillota; class JADQBR01; order JADQBR01; family JADQBR01; genus CAZGXM01. The sequence goes on along the minus strand of CAZGXM010000058.1, from coordinate 10,737 downwards.
GCCAACTTAACAGCACCATTGCTGCTGCAATAATAAAAGCCCCAACAAGCATCTTTTTCTTGGAAAGGTAGATTACCTGCAATTTTATTCACCTCCTTGCAATTTTTCTTTAACCTCTTGGGTTCCCAGTATCCATATGGTCAGCACCCGTCCCTGTACTGCCGACCGGATTATTGCCGGTGCGACATGTTGGTTGTAAAATTTAAAATCCAGCCCGGGGAAACTAACCGTCGCATCCCTTCCCGGCGGGACATAAAATACCCGTTTGCTGTGGGGATGCCGTTCAACTATTTTAAAATTTGCCTGCAAAGCAGCATTAAACAGGGTGCTGGACACCTGACACACTCCTCCCCCGGCATCCAACCCGTGCCCTTCCCCGATTATCACCGGTGCCGGCAGGTACCCCTGAGCCGCAGTACGCGGACCCAATGTCTGGTTAAAGGAGAATAAAGTATGTGGTTTGACCAGGGTGAAATTCAATTTTTTTGCGGCCAATGTAATGTTTTTTAACCTGTTTTGCGACCCGGACACGAAGGTGGAATACTTGCCCAACACCTCAGTTACCTGTCCGAGTAATGCCGCGGTGATTTCCGGCTGTGGACGATAAACGACCAGTAAAACCTTTTCTCCTTTCTCCGCATCAAGAATTTTTTGGACAGAAAGTTCAATGTCCACCTCAAAACCCGGTATTTCAGCAATTATTTCACCTTTTTTGGTCAAGGTGGCATCTTTCGCCGGCCGGTTTAACTCAATCGCCAAATGTGTCACCAGTTGAGTCGCCTCATGGGGCAAAAATCCGCCAACGGCATACCCTTCCACAGTCACTCCCGCTGCTACACCGAAGAGCTTGCGCTGTGCCAAACAACCACCCACTCCGGCCAGCACCAGTGCCAGAATGACTGCCAGGGCAATTTTCAGATTTTCAGGGAGTAATACGGATATCTTCATACTACCACCCCTTTACCCCTACTGTAATAGATTTATTCAGCCAAACACGGACTAGAACAGGACAAAAGCATTTCATACCATTCGGCAATTATTGGTAATGCTTTTTTTCTTACCGGGGACACTATCGCCGTAACCATCCTTATTGACATAAAAGGGAAATCCCCCTTGACAACCCCCATGTTCAGGAAATTATCCACAGGGCATAATTTTCTAAACATTAAAAAACCCGGCACCTAACAAAGTGCTCGGGAAGCATGCCCGCAAGCAAATGTCAAGCTCCGGATTTTTAGAATAACGCCCATGCTTTTTGCCAAAATTATAATTTTACATTTCTCTCAATCCACTCTACAATATCTTCGGTGGGCGTACCGGGGGTGAAAAGAGCATCGGCATTTTTTTCTTGCAAAAGTGTATGCATGTCATTCTCGGGAATAGTACCGCCCCCAATTAATAAAATGTTTTCGCCTTCGTTCTCGTCAAGCAGTTTGCGGATTTTCGGAATCAACGTCATATGTGCACCGGATAAAATACTCAAACCCACTACATCAACATCCTCCTGAATGGCCGCTGCCACCACCTGCTGCGCCGTTTGATGCAGGCCGGTATAAATAACCTCCATACCTGCATCCCTCAGGGCCCTGGCCACCACTTTTACGCCCCGGTCATGCCCGTCTAAGCCGGGTTTAGCCATTAATACCCGAATTTTTCTTGTCATTTTAGCTTCCCTCCTAGAATCTGGGCTGTTCCTTATACTCACCAAACACATCCTTAAGTACCTGTACAATTTCACCCAAAGTAGCATAAGCCCTGACGGCATCCAAAATAAACGGCATTAAATTCTTGCTGGAAGATGCCGCTTCTTTCAAGGCATTGAGGCTGGTGTCCACAGCAGAGTTATCCCGGGTTTCCCGAAGTTTTGCAACCCTTTTCTTTTGTCTTTCTTCCACTTCAGGGTCAATTTTAAGTATTTCAATTTCCAGTTGTTCGTCGGGATCGACGAACTCATTAACACCCACAAAAATGCGTTCTTTTCTTTCAACAGCCTTTTGATAAACATAGGCCGCATCGGCGATTTCCTGCTGGAAAAAGCCCTTCTCAATCGCTTTAAGCACGCCGCCCAATTTCTCTATCTGCTCAAAGTACTTTTTTGCTTGGGCCTCCATCTCGTTGGTCAGGCTTTCCACAAAGTATGACCCGGCCAAGGGGTCAATGGTATTGGCAACGCCCGTTTCATGAGCAATAATTTGCTGGGTGCGCAGGGCAATTTGTACCGCCTTTTCCGTGGGTAATGCCAGCACCTCGTCCATGGAATTTGTATGCAAGGATTGAGTTCCGCCCAGCACTGCCGCCAGCGCCTCAAAAGCGGTGCGTACGATGTTATTCTCTGGTTGCTGTGCCGTCAAAGAACACCCGGCAGTCTGGGTATGGAAACGCAGCAACAGTGAACGCGGGTCCTTGGCCCCATACTTTTCTTTCATTCTCCGCGCCCAAATTCTCCTGGCCGCACGATATTTTGCAATCTCCTCAAAGAAATCCAGATGGGAGTTAAAGAAAAACGATAACCGCGGTGCAAAATCATCAACATCCAGGCCGGCCTCAATACCCGCCTCAACGTAAGCAAAGCCATCCGCCAGCGTAAAAGCCAACTCCTGGGCAGCGGTAGAACCCGCCTCGCGAATATGGTAACCGCTAATACTCACCGTATTCCACTTGGGTACATTTTTACAGGCAAATGCAAATATATCCGTAATCAGGCGCATGGACGGTTTCGGCGGAAAAATCCAGGACTTCTGGGCGATGTACTCCTTTAAGATATCATTTTGAATGGTACCCCTGAGTTTTTCCGAAGCCACTCCTTGTTTTTCCGCTGTGGCAATGTACATGGCCCAGAGAATCGCTGCCGGCCCGTTAATAGTCATGGATGTACTGACCTTGTCCAGGGGAATGCCGTCAAACAGCACTTCCATGTCCGCCAGGGAATCCACGGCCACACCACAGCGACCCACCTCACCTTCGGAAAACGGGTGGTCTGAATCATAACCCATCAGGGTAGGCATGTCAAAGGCGATACTCAAACCGGTTTGGCCTTTTTCCAAAAGGAATTTGTAACGCCGGTTCGATTCCTGCGCCGTGGCAAAACCCGCAAACTGGCGCATGGTCCATAAGCGCCCCCGGTGCATGGACGTTTGCACTCCCCGGGTATAAGGATATTCACCGGGAAAGCCCAAATTTTTAAAATAATCCAACCCTTCCACATCAGCCGGGGTATACAACTCTTTAATGGGCTGCCCGGAAACAGTTTCAAATTTTGCCGGGCGTTCTTCCACCCGGGAATATTTATTCTGATACCAGCGTTCATACTCTTGCTGGATTTTATTTTTTCTTGGCATTGCTGTTATCTCCCCCTGTTAATATTCAATCCCCTCTCGGGCTTTCACGCCCTGCTGGTAATGATGCTTGCATTCGTCAATCACACTTACCAGGTCCGCTCTTTCAACAAGAACTACCGGTGCGTACCGCCCGGTAACTATCAAATCCAGCTCATCCGGTTTCTCGTTTAAAACCCTCTCCACCTGGCCCCAGGATACCAGCCCGAAATCCAATGCTACATTGAGTTCATCCAATATTACCAGGTGATATTCTCCGGATTTTATCACTTCCCGTGCCCGCTCCAGTCCCTTCCGCGCCCAGTCAATATCAATTTCCGCCGGCCGTACCGGGTCAACAAATTCATCCCTGCCCCACTGTTCCACTTTAAAATTGGGGATGTTCTTTGCCATAATCACTTCCCCGTAGTTGGGACTACCTTTCATAAACTGCAGCATAAATACCTTCTTATCATGCCCCAGCAAACGAATTGCCTGGCCCACGGCCGCCGTAGTTTTTCCTTTACCGTTTCCGGTATAAACCATTAGTAAACCTCGCGACATTATCACACCTACTTCAACAGATGAGCAGCAATGACCATCCGCTGGACCTCACTGGTCCCTTCGTAAATTTCCGTAATTTTAGCATCGCGCATCATACGCTCCACCGGGTATTCCCGGGTATAGCCGTAACCGCCAAATACCTGAACTGCCTTGATGGTCACCTGCATGGCTGTCTCCGATGCGAATAATTTTGCCATGGCGGCTGCTTTTCCGTAAGGTTGGCCGTTACTTTCCAGGTAAGCGGCGTTGTATACAAGTAGACGTGCCGCCTCAATTTTGGTAGCCATATCCGACAGCATGAATTGAATACCCTGAAAATTGCTGATGGGCTGCTTGAATTGAACCCGTCCCTTACTGTAATTTAAAGCCTGTTCAAAAGCCCCCCGGGCAATCCCCACCGCCTGGGCACCAATACCGATACGCCCACCGTCCAGAGTGGCCAGGGCAATTTTAAAACCTTGCCCCAATTCGCCCAAAAGGTTTTCTTTGGGAATACGGCAATCTTCAAATACCAGTTCCATGGTCGTGGAAGCGCGGATACCCAGTTTTTCTTCCTTTTTACCAAAACTAAAGCCCGGTGTCCCTTTTTCCACGATAAAGGCGCTGATACCCCTGTGCCCCTTGGACTTGTCAGTCTTGGCAGTAACGACGTAAATTTCCGCCTCACCGCCGTTGGTAATAAATATTTTGGAGCCATTCAGCAACCAGCTGTCGCCAGCCAATACTGCGGTAGTTTTGGTGGCGCTGGCATCGGAACCGGCGGAAGGCTCAGTCAAACCAAAAGCACCAATTTTTTCGCCTGTAGCCAAAGGCTTGAGATACTTTTGTTTTTGTGCTTCCGTACCAAACTTATAAATGGGCCAGGCGCAAAGGGAAACATGCGCAGAAAGAGTAACGCCGGTGGATGCACATACCCGGGAAAGCTCCTCCACCGCGATCGCATAACTGATATAATCGGAACCGGCGCCACCGTATTCTTCTGGAAACGGGATACCGGTCAAACCAAGTTCCGCCATCTTGTCAAACAAGCTACGATCAAACTCTTCCTTTTCATCCCGTTCAGCGGCACCGGGGGCAACTTCGTTTTCAGCAAAATCCCGCACCATGTCACGCAACATTTGCTGTTCTTCTGTCAGTTCAAGTTTCATTTTTTATAACCTCCCTAAAATGATTACTTCAACAGTTGCCGCGCAATAACAATACGCTGGATTTGATTGGTCCCTTCGTAGATCTGGGTTGCTTTGGCATCCCGCATAAACCTTTCCACAGGATATTCCTGCATGTACCCGTAACCGCCAAATAGCTGCACCGCGTCCACGGCAACTTTCATGGCGGTATCCGCAGCATACATTTTTGCCATGGAAGCCTGTTTGCTGTGAGGTAGACGGTTTTGCTTCAAATATGCCGCCTGGTATACCAGCAAACGAGCGGCCTCGATTTGCGTAGCCATGTCCGCCAGCATAAACCGGACAGCTTGAAATTCGGCAATTGCCTTACCAAACTGCTCGCGCTGCTTGGTGTAATCCCTGGCAGCATCAAAGGCCGCCCGGGCAATCCCCACTGCCTGGGCGCCAATAGCGATGCGCCCGCCATCCAAAAGCGACATGACAATTTGAAATCCCCGGCCTTCGCCGCCCAGTAAGTTTTCTTTAGGAACCCGGGCATCTTCGAAGAAAACCTGGCACGTGCTGGAGGAATGCAAACCCAGTTTCTTCTCCGGAGGACCAATTTTTAATCCCGGCGTATCCTTTTCAACAATAAAAGCGGAAATTCCTTTTGTCCCCTTACTTTTGTCAGTGACTGCCAACACGGTATACACTCCGGCATGGCCGGCATTGGTAATAAATATCTTGGACCCGTTCAAGCGGTAGTAGTTCCCGTCCGGTCTTGCCGTTGTCTTGATTTTAGCGGCATCGGAGCCGGCATTCGGCTCGGTTATGGCAAAAGCGCCCAGCATTTCTCCCCGGGCCAAACCGGGGACGTACTTTTGTTTCTGTTCCTCCGTGCCGAAATTAAGAATGGGAAACGTGCCTACTGAAGTATGGACAGCCAGTATCACACCTAACGAGGCGCTGGCCCGGGAAATTTCCTCAATGGCCAGCACATAAGAGAGAAAGTCACCGCCAGCACCACCGTATTCAACGGGAATTGGTATACCCAGCAAATCCAGCTGCGCCAGTTTTGCAACCAGTTTCCCGGGGAATTTGCCCTCATGGTCATGTTCCCGGGCCCAGGGGGCAATTTCCTTTTCAGCAAAATCCCGCACCATTTCACGCATCATACGCTGCTCGCCAGTTAACTCAAACTTCAACCAATACACCCCTTTCCCTGCGCAGCTTTATTTTCACTCGAACACATTCGGACCACCTTGACTGCAGGTTATTGATAATTATAAAATCCTTTTTTAGTCTTTCTGCCCAGCCAGCCAGCCTGTACATACTGCCTGAGCAGGGGACAGGGCCGGTACTTGGAGTCACCGAAACCGCCATGAAGCACCTCCATAATGGCAAGGCAAGTATCCAAACCAATTAAATCCGCCAACGCCAAAGGTCCCATGGGATGGTTGGCACCTAACCGCATAATCTCATCCACAGCTTCCGGCGTGCCCACGCCTTCGTAAACCGCGTAAATGGCTTCATTGATCATGGGCATCAAGACGCGGTTAGTTACAAAGCCGGGGAAATCATTCACGGTTACCGGCGTTTTGCCCATTGCCTTGCTGAGTTCTACAATGCTTTCCGCCACACCATCACTGGTAGCCAATCCCCGGATGATCTCTACCAATTTCATGACCGGAACCGGGTTCATAAAATGCATACCGATAAATTTGTCCGGTCTATTAGTAAACCCTGCCAGTTGCGTAATAGGTAGTGACGAAGTATTACTTGCAAAAATTACCTCCGGCGGGCAAACATGCTCAAGCTGCTGAAATACGTTGGCCTTGACATCAAGATTTTCTACAATTGCTTCTATCACCAAATCCACATCTGCTGCATCATCCAACGTTAAGGACGGTTTGATTCTCGCTAAAACATCATTGGCTTCACTACTGTCTATCTTGCCTTTGGAAACGCTACGCTGCAAATTTTTTTCAATAACACCAAGCCCCTTATCAATAAACTCTCTCTTTAAGTCATTCAGTTTGACATTTATACCTGCCCGGGCCGCTACCTGTGCAATCCCGGCACCCATCTGCCCGGCACCAACAACCAAAATATTATTGAATTTCGTCATTTTTTCCCCTCCTAGTAAATTTCCAGCAGCATGGCGTCTCCTTGTGCACCACCACCACAGATTGCAGCCAGGCCGATGCCGCCTCCCCTGCGGCGCAGTTCGTAAATTAACGTCATGACAATTCTTGCCCCGCTGGCACCAATGGGATGCCCAAAAGCAATGGCGCCGCCATTGACATTAACCAGTTCCGGATTCCATCCCGTGATTTTCCCACTGGTTAAGGTAACCGCCGCAAAGGCTTCATTGGCCTCAATCAAATCAACGTCATCAATGGTCATACCAAACTTCTGCAGCAGTTTATTACTGGCCAACCCCGGTACTTTGGCGATATATGTTGGCTCCGCTGCCACAGTGGTATGTCCCAGGATTTTTGCCAACGGTTTCAGCCCAAGCGCCGCCGCCTGTTTCGCTGACATGACCAGGGTAGTGGCAGCACCGTCATTTACGCCAGGGGAATTTCCTGCAGTCACCGTTCCTTCAGGGTCAAATATCGGCGGCAGTTTGCCCAATTTCTCCAAACTGGTGTCCCGCCGCGGCGCCTCGTCCCGTGTAACCACGATTGGGTCGCCTTTTTTCTGCGGTACGCTGACCGGCACAATTTCTTCAGCAAATTTACCCGCATCCATGGCAGCAACGGCGCGTTGGTGGCTGCGCAGCGCCCACTGATCCTGTTCCTGCCTGGATATCGCGTATTCTTTGGCTACCGTACTGCCATGCACCGCCATGTGCACCTGATGAAATGCACAAAAAAGCCCGTCATGTACCATCAAATCAACTAACTTCCCGTCTCCCATCCGCTGACCCCAGCGGGCTTTGGGCAGAAAATAAGGCGCGTTACTCATGCTTTCCATCCCGCCGGCAACCACAATGTCCGCATCACCGGAACGAATAAACATATCGGCCATGGAAATGGCACGTAAAGAGGAAATACAAACTTTATTAATGGTGTCCGACGGAACTTCTTCCGGCAAACCGGCTTTAATTGAAGCCTGCCGGGATGGAATCTGTCCTGCTCCCCCCTGCAGCACCATTCCCATAATTACGTTATCCACCATGGAGGAATTATCAAGCCCGGCACGTTTCAAAACCTCTTTGATGGTAATTGCGCCAAGGTCCACTGCAGGGAATGAACTGAGCGCCCCGCCAAATCTGCCAAACGGGGTCCTGGCAGCAGCAACTATAACACTCCCATCCTGCTTACCCATTTCCTAACCAACCTCCTCGCCAGGTAATTAGAAAAAAATTTTGCTGTGGCGGCAGCTGTATTAAGTTACTTCAAAGATTAAATTTTGCAAAAATTATACCAACTATGTTTTCAGCCGCAAATCCTCTTTTGCCAGGCAATACTTAGCTGAAAAACGTTGATAGTTGGCTAAATCGCAAAATAGTTTGTTGTGCTAATGTAAATAATCTTTTACATGTAAACGATGGTTTACGTTTTTTGTCTGCCTTAAAAAGTTATGATTGCGGTAATAATAAATAATAAACACTGGCTAAAAATATTTGCCAGGATCCTGAATTGTTTTTTTATTTACCCTTTGATATACTTGTCAATAAGTAAGGTGCGTTTTTCTCTCACCCATGGTTGCCGCCATTCTCGGGAGAAAGCGCCTTACTTATTTTTTTGGCTGGTCGGTTAAACCGGCCAACCCCTGCATGATTTTTACCGGTCACTTATTCTTTATCAGCCGCTGCTTCACCTTGGGCTTTTTTGCCCGCCATCCTGGCAAGTTTGCGTTTCTTTTCCTGTTCCCTCAGTTCAACCCTGCGAATTTTACCGCTGATTGTTTTTGGTAATTCATCCACAAATTCAATTTCCCTGGGATATTTATACGGTGCAGTGGCATTTTTAACGTAATTTTGAATGTCCTTCACAAGTTCATCTGAAGGTTTGTAACCCGGTGCCAGAATGATAAATGCCTTTACGATTTCACCGCGTATTTCATCAGGACTGGCTACTACGGCAGATTCCGCTACCGCCGGGTGTTCTACCAATGCACTTTCCACCTCAAAAGGCCCGATGCGGTAACCGGAACTAATGATAACGTCATCAGCACGGCCCACAAACCAGAAATACCCGTCTTCGTCTTTATAAGCCCGGTCGCCGGTAATATACCAGTCACCCCGTACCGTTGCCTCAGTACGCTCGGGGTCATTCCAGTACTCTTTAAACAGGCCCACCGGGCGCTCAGGCTTGATGCGCACTGCAATATCACCCTCCTGGTCAGGTTCCACTTCATTGCCGTTCTCGTCAACTACAGATACATGGAAACACGGTGACGGTTTGCCCATGGAACCGTACTTGACATTCAGACATGGGAATGTTGCCACCAACAGTACACTTTCAGTTTGCCCGTAACCATCTCTGATAATGGTACCGGTAGCTTCCCGCCAAACTTCAATCACTTCCGGGTTAAGGGGCTCTCCCGCAGCCACACAGTGACGCAGGCTTGAGAAATTATACCTTTTCAGGTCTTCCAACACAAACACCCGGTAAGCGGTAGGCGGTCCACAAAGAGTGGTAACGGGATATTTTTCCAGGAACTCCAGTGCCTGCTTTGCATCAAATTTCCCCACACTGTGATGTACAAATATTGCAGCGCCCATGTTCCAGGGACCAAAGAAACTGCTCCACGCCGCTTTTGCCCAGCCGGTATCGGATAAATTCCAGTGCAAATCCTCGGGTCGCAGGTCCAACCAAAACTTTCCGGTAATAATGTGGCCTATACCGTAGGACGCATTGGTATGCACCGTCATTTTGGGGTAACCGGTAGTTCCCGAAGTGAAATACAAAATTGCCGGGTCATCGCTCCTGGTATTCTCCACTGTAAAGTCCGATGAGGCCTTATCCATCACTTCATCATAACTAATCCAACCATCCCGTTGGCCGACAACAATCTTCACCTTTAACTGCGGCAATTGTTTCGCCACCTCATCCACCTTTGGCGCATTGTCTTCGTCAGTAATGATGGCAATTCCGCCGGAAGCCTCAAAACGGTACTTAATGTCTTTCGGTGTCAGCTGGGAAGTGCCCGGCATGATAATAGCTCCCAACCGCATAATGGCAAGCATGCTTTCCCACCACTCGGGAATTCTGGGCAGGAGCAGGAAGACACGGTCGCCTTTTTTAATGCCATTGTCCTTTAACACATTGGCCAGTTTTGACGAGCGAACCTTAAAGTCGGCAAATGTCTTTTTCAGTTCATTGCCCTTATCATCAACCCACCACATGGCTAACTTATCTTTTTCTTCCGCCCACTTATCCACTACATCCCTGGCAAAATTAAAGTACTCCGGTACCTCTAATTTAAATTCAGCGTAAGTTTTGTCATAATCTTCCATGTTGTGTTTTGGTTCACAAGCCATGACTTACCCCTCCTTTTGTTTTTCGACTACTAAACTATATAAGGTTATTTCCTTCTTTTGCTCTATAAAACCACCTCCCGAATAATCTCAATTTACGAAAAGTTCGAACTATTGATTTGATAAAAACTGCCGTCTTTTTTGTATAGCAAAATAAATACCAATTAATCTTACAAGCCTGTTAAAAACTTTTTGCACCAATAGATAAGGAATTTTGTTGGCGATAATGAATCTTCCGATACTACTCTTTTCTTTGATTTTA
>CAZGXM010000057.1:14674-17872 GCA_964529795.1 uncultured Thermoanaerobacteraceae bacterium | reverse complement strand
AGTTTGCCTGTTGGTATCATTGATGAGCCTTACAATATTAACCTGGAAACAGGTGGAGGTATACCTGTTTCATGGAGTGCGGAAGGGTTACCTGGCGGACTTGTTTTGGATGTGTACAGCGGTGAAATCAGCGGAACACCAGAAGAAACCGGAACCTTTAATATAGAAGTTACGGTTAGTGATGGAAAAGGTGATTCTGCTACTGCTTTCTATACCTTGGATATTTTTCAGTCTATGAGTATAGATCTGGCCAACCTTACAGTTAGCCCGGGAACCCTGAGCCCGGCCTTTGATAAAAATACCGTGGCCTATCAGGTATATGCAGATCCGACCATAAACAGCATAGACCTCACAGTACAACTGGCAGACCCCGGGGCCACCCTGACGATCGCAGGTGAACCGGCAGCCGACAGCGTAGCAGAAACAGTCTACCTAGAGCAGGGGGCAAACCTGATACCAGTAGTCGTAACCGCACCTTCCGGAAATACTCAAAAGGCCTATATAATATCAGTCAATGGCACGGTGGATAATGCTGACCTAGAGAGTTTGAATGTAAGTGATTATTCCCTAAATCCTGATTTTACCGCGTATGATTTGAGTGTGGATGATAACGTAAATTCCATAGAAATATCAGCCCAATCCTCAGATGATAAGGCAGTGGTACTTGTAAACGGCAGTATCTTGCCTAGGGGGGAAACCCGGACACTAGACCTGAATGTGGGTGATAATACAATTAGTGTTATGGTGATAGCCCAGGATGCCTCCACTAAGACTTATACAGTAACAGTGACCCGCAAGGCGGCTTTGGCGGTTGTAAATACCAGTCTACCAATAGGGATTGTGGGAACAAATTATAGTGCAACCTTAACAGCCCAAGGAGGAACAGCACCCTTTGCTTGGAGTGCTACAGAACTTCCTACAGAACTCACTCTTAATAAAACAACTGGTAAGATTACAGGAACACCTGATAATGAAGGTGAATACACAGTTGCAGTCACGGTAACTGATGCTGCCGGAACCGGGGTGACCAAAACCCTGAACCTAAAAATCAACCTGGGAACTGGAAACGGAGGATATATCATTACTCCTGATAATGATTCAGCTTACACTGCTGGTTTAACTGCTGACGGCATACCAACTATGACCGTAAATCAAGGTGTTTCCGGATTTAAATATTTCTCGGTAACAGTGGAACCGGTTAAGGGCCATGATGGAAGAGAAGTTATGGTTTTTGTTCATATGAGGAATGGGAAGCAATTGGGTATTATGGCAAATAAAGTTGATTTTGATACTTTTAATAATGCTCAAGCTGCCTTCAATGTACAGGCAGGCGATGTAATCAAAGCCTATATAGTAGATGATTTAACTAATGATCCAGCTTCTAATCCTAATATATTGTAACCAGGCATTACAGATAAAGAAGGGGTGATTAAAATAATTAGAAAAAAAGTATTTACAATAACCAGCAGGATTATTTCAGGGAGTCTATTATTTCTGTTACTCAGTTTTTCTGGTTTTGCTTGGGCAGCTGATGTCAGTTTAACATTGAATCCCATCAGCGGATATGTAGGAGACAGTGTAACTGTATCAGGTACAGCCGACCCTCAGGTTTGGGTGACCATAAAGGTGTTGGACTCTGATGGGAACATAGTTTATTTAAACTCTATGATATCTGATGCTAACGGGAACTACTCTGATATCTTAAAAGTTCCGGATGTTTCCCCTGGGGAGTTACAAGTTGTAGCAGGATATGGTAGTAATGTAGCCAATGGAAGTTTGACAGTAAAAGAAAAGTCCGGTTCATCTGACGGAGATTCACCCAGCAGCAGTTCAAATCCTGTTAAACATCCTGTAGACAAAGCCTTTGAACAAGCAGAAGAAAATGAGGAAGGGCAACTGGTAGGTGTTATAGAAATAAAGGAACCAAGCAGTGAAGGACAATACCAGCAGGATATACCCGCACAGTACTTTAAAGAAGAAAAAAAGGTATTAAAAATAGAAACACCAATAGCGACAGTAACCCTTCCGGATAATATGCTTACAGAAAAACCAAAAGGAGAAGTAAGCCTAGCCATTAAAAAAGTTCCCAAAAATGAATTGCCAGAAGATGCAAGGGAAATAATCGGAGACAAACCCGTAATAGACATAGATATCATGGTAGATGGTAAAAGAGAAAAATGGTCAAATGATAGTGTGGAAGTAGAAATAGCGATACCATATAAACCAACGGAAGAAGAACTTAAAAATCCTGGTAAAATAATTGCCATATATATAGATGAAAATGGGGAAGTAGTACCACTTACCTTAAGTGACTATGACCCGGATAAAGGAGCAGTAATATTTAGAACAACGCACTTTAGTTATTATGGTGTGCAATATGCAGATAAAAACTTTGAAGATATCGGCAGATATACTTGGGCAGAAGAAGCAATAGAAGCCTTGGCAGCAAGAGGTGTAATAAATGGTATAACCGAAAAAGAATTTCTACCACAGGCAAACATAACAAGAGCGGATTTTGTCGTATTAATCACCAGATTCTTTGGGTTGAAAGGTGAGGCTACAGAAAACTTCTCTGATGTAAAAGAAGGAAACTATTATTATGATGCAGTTGGTGCAGCTAAAGAAATAGGAATTGTAACAGGAATGGGAGGTAATAAATTTGAACCTTTAAAACCCATAACAAGACAAGATATGATGGTAATTATCAAAAGAGCAGTGGAAATCACAGGGCAAGACAGCAAGTTGAAAGAAAATAGTGGTAAAAATATGAGTGATTTTAAGGACAGTGACAAAGTAGCAGGCTATGCAAAAGACAGTGTAGAATATCTAATTAACCAAGGAATAGTCAAGGGTGATGGGAAAAATATCAATCCGACTAGTTATACAAAAAGAGCAGAAGTAGCGGCACTGTTATATGAATTACTCAAAATACTGAATAGATAGATAGCAAGGGGGAAGCAGGAGGACCGTTCTCCTGCTTCCATTATATGGTATAATTAGATAACAGGGGATAATAATAAACTTTCTGTTAAGAATAGATTAAATTAAGGAGTTGAAAGGAGTTGAACTGAAGATGAACTCCGTTTCCATTGAAAAAAAAATTATGACGTACGTTCAGGAACTATCGTATAAAAGTCGTCAACAAGTATTGGCTTATGTGCGAGCATTAAAAATGAGCCAGCCTAATGGTGTTTCCGG
>CAZGXM010000057.1:8224-14574 GCA_964529795.1 uncultured Thermoanaerobacteraceae bacterium | reverse complement strand
AGAACCTGAGAGGTGTTGGTACCTGACAGTGTGCCAGAGAGCAGGTGCCAAGCACTTAACTTATTTTGTGGGTTGCATTACCAATTCTCGATTAGGAAAAGGTATTCTTTTTTTTTTGCTAATTTTTTTGCATGATTGATCTCATATTTCGCATAACTAATTTTCCCAAATAGTCAGAGGAATACGAAATATTGACGATGGCCGGCTTGGAATGGTGGAGAGCAGCAATCGAAGTGAGGGAGGATTAGTTCACATTAAAATCTCTTTCTGACAGAAAAGGAAACAGCATGTTAAGAAAAGAAGTAGTGGGTAAATATCCAACATGAGGAGGGATATTGCTTGACTGCCATAAAACGTCTTTTGGTGTTGCTGATTTTAATTTTGATAACTACATTTGCTGCTGCATGTGGGGAAAACGGTGGCGAAACAACCAGTGAACATAACGTTACAGAGGACCAGGTGATGGTACACTTCCGGGTAACGGTACCGGAGGAGACGCCTGACACCGACATTGTTTACCTTGAACTGGATGGTAGTATCCCCGAAGCTATGAAGATGGCTTTGGAAAAAACACAGCCAAGTACTTGGGAAGGTGAGGTTAAGGTACCAGATGGAGCTCACCTGCAGTATAGGTACACCCGCAATAACTTGGGATATATGGCAGCTGAGGCATTTGAACCGGATGATAAAAATACATACCGGGAATTCTCGGCAGATGAGGCTGAGGTCACCATTGCGGATGAGGTGCCGGCATGGCGTTGGTTGCCAAAAGAGCTTCCGACAGCAGATATAACGATAGCAGAAGAATTTAATGAGCCTAAGCGCGGTAGGGATTTTATCAAGGGGATAGCTGTTTTTGACTATTGGTGGCCGGAATTTGAACCACTCATCAATAGTACCATTGATAAAATTATTTCCTATGATGCACGGTGGGTACAGCTTCCCGTGATTTATGGGCTTACCTCTACAGAGCCGTTAGAGTTTGGTAGCGTTGGGGTTACAATCCCGGAATCGGTTTTAAGAGAATTCCTCCGCAGTGCTCATGAAGCTGGCTTAAAGGTGGCGTTGGCTATTGGAAGATTTGAGGGAATTGAGGAAGTTATGAGGCGGGCCGGACCGGGTGAAGGGCTCAAGAGTGTATATGAAAAAGAAATTGATATTTACGAGAAATATGCAAGGCTGGCTGAGGAAGAGGGAGTTGAACTGTTGATTCTGGGGATGGATAACTATCCTGAAGAAGATTTCGAGATCGTGGATAGTGGTATGAATCAGCTGTCCGAAACAGTAAAGCAAAACTATAGCGGTTTCCTGACCACGGATTATTTTCCCGACCCTCCTCCAGAGGAGAAGTATTCATTTACTGATAAGCTGGACTATATCGGAGACAAATGGTGGCCGCCGCTTGCAGATACTCCAGACACTGACCGTGCTGAGATGTTGAAGAAAGCGCGCAAAGAATTACAGGGGCGGTATTATTCTCTGTTTCAGAAATATGGTAAACCCGTGTTATTCAGCCAAATTGGTTTTTCCAGCTTTGATGGCGCTGCTATGGGGATCATGTCCGCAGAAGACCCGCGTATATCTGAATGGGAGCCCTTGGATAATTCAATTCCCTTTGATTTTCAGGAACAGGCCGATGCCTATAACGCCAGCTTGCAGGCCATGGCTGAAACACCCTGGATAGCAGGGGTATATTCTTTCGGGTTTGCCTATTGGGATACTATTGATAAGTCGCCCAGTGTAAGGGGCAAGCCTGCTGGTGAGGTCTTAAAGCAGTGGTACCAGCAGATCAAATGAGAAAATAGCAAGGGAAGATATTTGACAGTATAGAGGTAGCAGAGGGACGTGGAGGAAGGAGAAGAAGGCATATCAAATACAATAAAGATGAAGTTATCAGGAAGGTAAAGGGGATAGAGGGTATATCGCAGAGGCAAGCAGCGAGAATTCCCGGTATTTCTCATCAAGGCAGAGGATACCTCCCTCTATTTCACCGAAGCGGGCAACAAGTACGGCACGGCGGACAGTGCTGTTGCGCTTTACTGGAACCCAGTGGCCGTCGGGACGGGAGAAACTCAGGTTTTTGAAAACTATTACGGTATTGGCACCGGTGACAGCCCTTTTGCCCGGGCGTACCAGGTCTATGGGGATTATGTACTCCTTTTGGAATTCTTTAAGCTTCCGCTTCTGGCACTCCAGAACAGGTTTTACCCGTTTTCGCCGGTAGGCGGGCCTGTATGTAGGCGATGATTAGGACGGGTTTTTTGTTTGGTGGCAATGGCGAAAACCTCCTATCCAGTTGGTCATTCAAGAAGAACCAGAGACTGAGGGTTCTTTCCCGGAGCCAAATAAGATAGCGACTATAATCATTATTAATCCTAGGCTTTCGTTTCCTACAGGGGTTTTGGGGCGGTTTTTTTGCTGCCTTTGGTCCGATGTTTACCGGCCGGGAAGCCGGAGACAGGCATTAGTCCTTTGCACGGGAGACCGTAGTAATTTGTCCACAGTTAATTTTAAGACCTTCGAACCTGTAATCGGAGGTTGACATGTCAAGTTTTACATACACCATTCTTCGCTTTATGCCCGTTGGATTTTGGACAGGGTAGTGGGCCTCAGTTCTCAATTTGTAGCGTGAACGGTATTCAGAGGCCAATGCGAACTGTTTGGGAGGACGATAAGTTTGTGGCACTCTTTTTGCTAGAAACACTTTAATAAAGTTACGAAAGGTAGGGAGAACGAGCATGCGTTATACCCCGCTATCCGAACTGAAGGCCCGCGCAACCAGGTTACAGGAGCTTATGAGGGAAAAGGAACTGGACGGCGCGGTCGTAGTTCAAAATGCTGACCTCTTTTATTTCTCCGGGACGGCTCAGCGCTCGCACCTGTTTATTCCGGTGGAGGGCGAGCCCGTTCTGTTGGTAAAAAAGAATTATGATCGGGCTAAACAGGAATCCTCCCTCGAGAATGTTTTGCATTTGGGCAGCCTGAAAGAACTTCCCGATCACCTGACCTCCTTCTATGAGGGGAAGTTGGAACGGATTGGGTTTGAACTGGATGTTTTGCCCGCCAACCTTTATTTTTTCTACCAAAAGCTTTTTTACCCGACTGAAATAGTGGATATAAGTCCCCTGATCCGCGAAGTAAGGGCTGTCAAGTCCCCGTACGAGCTAGAGATAATGGCTGATGTGGCCGGGCTTAACCAGACCATGTTTTCGGCGGTACGTGGATTTTTGGAGGAGGGAATCCCGGAGGTAGAGCTGGCAGGGAAACTGGAAGCAGTCTATCGTCGGGAAGGACACCAGTGTTACATTAGAATGCGCGGCTTTAACTCGGAAATTGTATACGGACACCTGATGTCCGGTTGGAACCTGGCCGTACCCAGCTTTTTTGACGGGCCCACCGGGGGAAGCGGTGTCAACCCTTCCTTTCCCCAAAGTGCGGGCTTCAAGGTGATCGCTAGAAATGAGCCGGTGATGGTGGACTACGTGGGTGTTTACGACGGGTACATTATAGATCAGACCAGGATGTTTTGTATTGGCCGGTTGCCCGATAAATTCGTACGGGCATACCGGGTGGCTCTCGAGATACAGAAAATGGTGAAAGAACAAGCCCGGCCCGGTGAATCCTGCGCCACACTTTATGAACTGGCCCATAAAATTGCTGATAAATATGGGCTGAAGCAACATTTTATGGGTTACCCCGAACCGGTGAATTTTTTAGGGCATGGCGTGGGTATCGAATTGGATGAACTGCCTGTTATAGCCAAGGGATTTGACCAGCCTCTGAAGGAAGGCATGGTACTGGCCTTGGAGCCGAAATTCGTTTTTCCGGATGGAGCCGCAGGTATTGAAAATACATTTGTGGTCAGAAAAGAGGGGCTAGAGGTTTTGAGTGTCTTTGACGAATCGATCCAGTATGTTACCGTAGATTAAAGAATTGGTGCTATGAGAGTACCCCGGAGCGCTTTCCGGGAATGGTCCCTCATATTCCATAGAGATTTTTATGAGAGGATTAGGGTCCTAAATGGAACACGAAGGGGAAAAAACTACAAGACTGAAAAAATTACAGAAAATTCTGTCTGATATGGAAGCAGATGCGGCCCTACTGATTCTGTCTCGGGACATTTTTTATTATTCCGGTACGGCCCAACCCTGCATTTTGATTGTGACTCCTACCCACTATTTTTTAATGGTCCGGCGGGCAATTGATTTTGTGTTAAAGGAGACCTGGTTAGATACAGAAAACATCGTGGAGACTGGGAGCTTCCAGGAAGCCGCCAATAAGTTAAAAGAATTGGGTGTTAAGAAAGGACGGTTGGGATTGGAACTGGATGTTATTCCAGTTACTCTGTTCGCAAAAATCATGAATACATTCCATGAATTCCAGCCTGTGAATGTCTCAGCCGCAATTATGGAACAAAGAATGCAAAAGGATCAAGAGGAAATTACATTGATCCGAAATGCCTGCAAAATTATGGAAGCAGGACACCGACAGATCTTGAAGGTGCTGTCTGCCGGAATGACGGAATTGGAACTGGCGGCGGAAGTAGAATGGGCACAGCGGCAGGCGGGACATGAGGGCATAATATCGATGCGCAACTTTGATTTTTATATCAGCCGTGGCCCCCTCTGCTCCGGAGAGAATCTTTTCAAGGTAAGTGGGTTTTCCAATACTGTTACCGGGGTAGGGCTCAGCCCAGCCGTGCCCGCGGGCCCGTCCAGGAGAAAAATAAGAAAAGGGGACCTCATCATTGTAGATATCCCAACTTGTTACCAGGGGTACCATTGCGATGAAACCCGCACATATTTACTTGGGACTCCTTCCAGGGAGGTTCGTGAATTATTTCAGTCTCTGCAAGAGATTTCTGACGACATCATAGCTTGCTTAAAGGAAGGGGTGAAATGCAGGGAGGTGTTTGACGTGGCATATTCCAGCGCCTGCCGGTTAGGCGTCGAAGAATATTTCTTAGGCCTGGAACCAAGGAAGGGAAATTTTGTCGGTCATGGAATAGGCTTGGATGCCAATGAGCCACCTGTCTTATTTGCAAAATCAGAGTTCATATTGAAGGATGGTATGGTGGTTACGGCTGAGATTCACCTCACTCATCCGGAACATGGTGTGGTTAAGCTGGAGGATGTGATTTTAATCAAAGAAAACAGTTGTGAGAGGCTATCTGTTACCGAGAGGGAACTGTTTGTGGTTTGATTCCCGCGACAAGAATATCGTCATGAATATAACGGTAATGATAGGGAGGTAAATGATTATGAAATTTCAACACTTCCAGGTAGTATACGGACCTGAAAATAGTAAATTTCCTGCATGTACATCTCTTTTGGTGGATGGTGGCGATACAGTAGCGATAGTGGATCCCGGGGCAGGACCGGAAGCGCTACAGGCAGCAACGGCAGGACGGATGGTGGACATCGTTATTAATACTCACTACCATTTTGACCACATTTCAGGAAATTATCTGTTTTCTGGTGCCCGGATATTGATGAATCCCGTTGAGGTCGAAGGTTTCCCGAACCTGGAGCGGATAGGGGAATGGCTGGGAATCCGGGAAATTTACGGCAAGAAGGGGGTCGCGGATTGGATTAGCAATGTGGTCAATCCACACAGCCGGCAGACAAAGTTTTCACCTTCTAACCGGCATGAATGGTGGCTTTCCACTCGAACGCCGGCTTCTGCCTACAGATATGAACAAGAGTGGCATATCGGTCGGGTGAGAGTGATTATGGTTCATGCTCCAGGTCATACCCGCGGTTTTTGCTGCCCCTATTTCCCCGACGCGGGGCTTGTCTATACAGGAGATATCGACCTGACCAATTTTGGACCTTGGTACGCCGGCAGCGATGGAGATCTCAATCAATTTATGAATTCGGCTCGCCGGATTGCTCAACTGGATGCTGACTGGTTTTTGACTTCTCACCAGGCGGGAATATTTTCCCGGGACGAGTTTCAAAGCGGGGTTGAGCGTTTTCTGAATATAATTTATGATCGTCAGGAACGTCTTGTCACCCTGCTGGAAAAAGGAGTGCAGCCGGAGGATATTCCCCGGCACGGGCTCCTTTATTCCCCGAAGTATCAGGTAGATCCCTGGATAGCCATGTGGGAGAGAATAGCTGTGAGGAAACATCTTGAACTACTCGAGATTCCTATTTAACTCCCGTGAATATTCCTGACCGTATAGTAAGCATCTTCGACCCCGAAGCCAGGCCCATCAAAAAAGGGAAACTAAGAGTACCTACGGAATTTGGTGTAGATCGTAAATGGCAACGCATCAAAGCACTGCATGCCCGGGGTGTCAGCATCAGGGAAATAGCGCGGACACTGGGCGTATCCAGGAATACCGT
>CAZGXM010000057.1:0-8124 GCA_964529795.1 uncultured Thermoanaerobacteraceae bacterium | reverse complement strand
ACTGTAATACCAACCGCCTTCCTCGTGGGAGAAGCTACGCCAATGGCGGCAGGGTAAGTGAAATCCAGATTGACTCCAAAGGAACGGTGCTGGCCAGGGTTAAGGGCACCCGGTCCACGCCATACAAAATTGAGATAAAGCTGAAGGGGTTTACCCAGAAAGAAAGAAAGGTCATTGAGAGAATAATTGCTCAGGATCCGGCACTTGCCGCTGAACTGTCCATGGGCAGGCTTCCTGAAAACATCCTGCAGCTTTTAGAGGAGAAAAGCATCTTTCTCCTGCCCGGAGCCTGGGATGACATTACAGCTACTTGCTCCTGCCCCGACTGGGCGAACCCGTGCAAACACCTGGCGGCAGTTTACTATATCATTGCCAACGAAATCGACAAGGACCCTTTGATCCTGTTTAGATTACGGAATTTAGATACCGGCGAAATAATGCGGGCAACAGGCTTTGACAACCGGCAGCCCGGTACTGAAACTGTCTCCACAGGAGGTATTACTGCCGGTATGCCTGGCTTTATATCTTACCGCGAAGCAAAAATCATCGTAAAGGATAATGCAACTGCGGAACGAGGAGAAAATGCGGACAAAGCTGAAAAGCAAGGACGGTGGGAGCAGGGGAAAATGTCTGTTGACTTGAGTGCCCTGGCCGGTAACAAGGAAAGTGAATCTATCTTTGCTCTTCTGAACGATTCTCCTCTGTTTTATCCTGACGGAAATTTTAAGGAGTTATTGTTAAAGGCGTACAAAAACATATCTTGTTCCATGGAAAAACTTGAGCTACGGGAAAACGACTTTTCTTTTAAAGGTG
This sequence comes from uncultured Thermoanaerobacteraceae bacterium, assembly GCA_964529795.1. GTDB lineage: Bacteria > Bacillota > JADQBR01 > JADQBR01 > JADQBR01 > CAZGXM01. Next base: position 7,311 of record CAZGXM010000057.1, on the reverse strand, counting down.
TGGCCTTTACTCTTAGCTATCCTTCAGCCGGGCAGCTGAGAAAATTCCTACTCAAGAAACAGCAGGTGCAGCAGCTTGACGCGCAATTTTTCTTCTTTGCCGCTCCCGTTGCTTCTGTTTCCGGTGAGGAGAAACTGCCACCGGCCTTTTTGCTTTTGCGGGCAGGCGAAGAAAGGATGTTTAATATGCCCCTGGCAGCAGGGGAGAAATTGGTTTTAAGGAGAAAAAAGGGGATACAGCTGCCGCTAGGGGCTGTTATCGATCTCTTTCTTTCCCTCCCCTTTGGGCTGCCTGCCAACCAGACATCCCCCTGGGCAGATTTTTTAAACGCTGTTACTGCACTGGCACGGGCACTGGCCGGTTCGTCTTCCTTTGTGCCGGTTTTGAGAGGTCTGGAGGGAGAGAAAAGTGCCAAAGGGCAGGGAAGCTTTTACGTTGTCTACAGGCCCCTGGACAGGTCCGGAAAGCTGCAAGAAGTAGTGGACTTCCTTGCCGCATTAATGCCGCCTGGTTTTGTCTTCTGTCAGGGGGAAAAGGGGGTACTTGAAGGTACTGCAGCTGTTGACGAATTCCTGACAGTGCTGCTAACGTATATCGTTGCCCGTTTTGCCGACATTAAACCATACAGCGGCGATAAGGTAGCAAGAGCCTTTTTCTGTAGCGAACCCTACCATGCAGAAAAATTTGAAGAAAAACAGACGGCGAAGGCAATTTCTGACTGGCTGGGTTGGTTAAACCTGCGTCCTGCCAGGATTGCTCCGGTCATTGACATAGGCATGCCTAAGCCCGGCAAGGAAAAATTCACCCTCAGGGTGAAAGTGGAGGACAAAAGAGATCCGCTGACACCGATACTGCGGTTAAAAGAAGTCTTTTCTGCTGACAGGGAAGAACTTTTTTCGCTTCCCATTGAATTTGTCCGCCAGGAAGTAGCGCGTCAACTGACCATTGCAGGGGAATATGTCCCTATTCTGAAGAAGCTTTTAAAACACAAAGGTAAAAAGCTTGCCAACCTTTCGCCTTCTACCCTGGCCGAATTCCTTACCAGGGGACAAAAGATATGTTCTCTGCTGGGGATCAGGGTGATGATACCCAAAGAGTTGAAACAAATGGCTGTCCCCCGGTTGGCGCTGGCGGTGAAAACCGCCAAAGGCAAGGAAAAAGGCATTTCCTATTTCAATTTAGACGAGATGCTGGAGTTTTCCTGGCAGGTGTCTTTAGGCGGCTTTACCCTGAGTGCTGAAGAATTCAGTAAGCTGGCAGAGTCCGTGGCAGGTGTGGTGAAATTCAGGGATCAGTACTTACTGCTACAACCTGAAGAAGTCAATGGTATTTTGGAAAAGCTGCGCGAACCGGCACCGCAACTTTCTGCCATGGAGACGCTCCAGGCTGCGGTTACCGGAGAGGCGGCAGGTGCAATCTTCAACCCCGACCAGATACTGCAGCAATTGGTTGATGACCTGGGCACAGCAAGAGAAATATCTTTGCCGTCGGGCTTGGAAGCTGATTTGCGCCCTTATCAACAAAGGGGCTTCAACTGGCTATATAACAATACCGTCAGGGGACTGGGGTCCTGCCTGGCCGACGATATGGGCCTGGGCAAGACAGTCCAGGTGATAGCCCTTATTGTAAAGCTAAAGGAAGAGGGATGGTTGGAAAAACCTGCTCTGGTGGTCTGCCCAACGGCCCTGATCAGCAACTGGGTCAAGGAATGTAAAAAGTTTGCCCCGTCACTGCAGGTGGCTATCTATCATGGAAGCAGCCGCAGATTGACTACAAAGGGTGTAGAGCTGATTGTTACTTCCTATGGTATTCTGCGCAGGGATGTGGCAAAATTCAAAAGGAAGAAATGGGGACTGGTGGTCATCGATGAAGCCCAGAACATCAAAAACCCGGAGAGCAACCAGACCAAGTCCGTAAAATCCCTGGCGGCCAAGAGCTATATTGCCATGAGTGGCACCCCGGTGGAAAACCGGCTGGTGGAGCTCTGGAGCATTTTTGATTTTATCAACAGGGGTTATCTGGGCAGGCGGCAGGATTTTGCCAGCCGGTTTGCCCTCCCGATCGAAAAGTACAGGGACGGGGACAAAATTAACAAACTGCAAAAAGCCACGGCTCCCTTTTTACTGCGAAGGCTAAAGAGTGACGGGACAATCATCAAGGACCTGCCACCCAAGGTTGTCAAAGAGGAACACTGTCACTTGAGCAAGGAACAGGCGGCCCTTTACCAACAAGTGGTAGAGAGTATGATGCGTGAGATAGAGAAAAGTGGGGGTATAGCCCGCAAAGGGCTGGTATTCAAGCTTATGACGGCCCTCAAGCAGATCTGTAATCATCCGGCACAATACACGAAAAAGGGAAAGGTAGAGAAAGAACATTCAGGTAAGGCCATGAAGGCACTGACCTTGCTGGAACAGATAGTGACAGCAGGAGAAAAGGCCCTGCTTTTTACCCAGTACAGGGAGATGGGGGAACTGTTGGTGAGACTGATCAGGGAGGAACTACAGGTAGAGGTTCTTTTCTTTCACGGCGGTGTTTCCCGCCAAAAGCGGGATGAAATGGTAGAAAAGTTCCAGGGGGAAGACAGTTTCCCCGTTATGATAGTTTCCCTCAAAGCCGGGGGAACAGGATTGAATTTAACTGCGGCAACCAATGTAATCCACTATGACCTGTGGTGGAATCCTGCAGTGGAAGACCAGGCCACCGATAGAACATACAGGATAGGGCAGAGCAGGACAGTCATGGTCCACCGACTGGTCAGCCTGGGTACCTTTGAGGAAAGAATCAATGAAATGATGAGTGCCAAAAGGGAACTCGCTGAATTGGCGGTAGCCGTGGGTGAAAGCAGCCTCAGTGAGATGTCCAATCAGGAACTGAGGGAACTGTTTAAACTTGAAGGGTGAGACGCCAGGATACTTGCCCCTGGCAGCTTAAAGTGCCGGCAATGAGGAAAATCTTGATAAGCCAAGAAAATAGCTGGTCTGTAATAACTTGACTTTCAGAAAATTTGTCCAGTATTCTTGCTTTCCGCATCATAAAAGAAGGATATTTATTCTACCAAAATGACCCGGAAGTAGTAGCGGATTTTATGGAACAAGTCAGCCGCCAGTACGCGGAAGACTACCCGAGGTATCGTTCCGCTCTACGTCTGGTGGTGGGGGTGTAATTATGGGTTTGGATAGAGAAAGAATTCTGGCTAAAGTTGCTTTTGTCCGGGAACAGCTACAAGCCATTCGGGATCTTGCAAGAACCAGGAGTAAAGAGGCAATTATTTACGACCAATGGGTTTTGAAAGGTCTAAAGTATTCATTACAGACTGCCATTGAGGCAATGATTGATATTACATATCATATTTCCGCAGCTTATTTTCGCTGCAAGCATTGCAACGGGGCGGGAAAGTGGGAAGTAGCATCTCCTTTGATGCTGTTTGGGATATTGGGAGGGCTGCTGGCCGGGAAGCAATCAGTATGATGGTTATAGAAGTTTTTTATGCAGGTAGACAAACCAGTACACCAGTCCCACCAGCACCCCGCCGCCTATAATATTTCCCAAGGTTACCGGAACCAGGTTTTTAAACAGAAAGCTTGGAATGTTAAGAATGGAAAGGTCCAAATTTCCAAAACGCTCAACAAAAACAGCCTGTACCCGGGGATCGGACTTCAGCAGTAAACCAAAGGGAATAAAGTACATGTTGGCTATACTGTGCTCAAAACCCGAAGCCACAAAGGCAGTAATGGGGAAGATGATTGCCAGGAGCTTATCGGTAACGGTGCGTCCGCTGTAACTGAGCCAGATTGCCATTACTACCAGAGTATTTGCCAGTATCCCCCTGATCATGGTGGTATAAAAATCGTTACTTACTTTATCCAGGGCAATCTTTAATGATACCGCTCCAAAAGAAAAGTTACCCAAATGCCACTGTTCGGAATAAAAAACCAGAAAAACTATAAACAGAGAGCCAATCAGGTTGCCGATATAAACCAGTATCCAGTTGCGCAGCAACAGCCGCCAAGTGATTTTTTTTGTCATCAGTGCGATTACCAGCAATGTGTTTCCTGTAAATAACTCGGCTCCGGCGATAACCACCAATATTAAACCCAGGGAAAAGCTGATTCCGCCAAGTAATTTAGCCAGGCTGGAACCTGTTCTGGCATCAAAAATTACCATGGTATAAAATTCGCCGGCAAAGGCGATAAAAGTGCCGGCCAGGATACCTAAAGAAACGGTGGCCCTGAGGGTGTTATGCGCCTTTTCTACGCCGGTACTTTCTGCCTTGGTAGTGACTGCTTCAGGTGATAACAGGTCAATGTTTAGATTTTTCTCCATAACCATTCGCCTCTGGGGATTACTGACTATTTCTTGTACAATACTTTTACGGCATTTTTCAATGCTTGTACAATGGCGGCATTTCCAGCCACCCTTTGGTTTTGCCGTACTTACAGAGTTTATCGAATAAAAACATTTCCTCTTTTAAAAAACTCATAAACATACCACGCAAGTCATCATTTGTTGCCATGGAGCGGACGATCCGGGCCAGATATTCCAGGTAACCCTGGCACCCATTAAAGAGTTGGTGGAATATAAATTCATCGTCAATTTCCACTTCGACATTATTTAAATTTTGAAAGGATTTAGGGTTTCTTCTGGGCAGGGGCAGGTTGAACTTTTCCATTTCTTTCTCAATTTTTGCGGCCTGCTCTTGCAGTACGGCAACAATGCCGGTCTTAAGCATGGCTATAAATTCCGGGTCCTTAGCGATGTTTAAATAGATATCGGTTTCTTCCAGGCATTTATATCTTCCCACCAGAAAGTCCCAGAGGCAGGCCGCTCCCTGAATGCTTATGGTGGGTTTGGTAGCGGTGTCCGCACTGCCGATATGAAAATTTCCCAATTGTACCATTGTTTTCCCCCTTGTTTCGAAAGATTGTAACGCTATTTTTTCCGTCTTGACTCGAATGTATTCGTTATTTCATAGAATGGATATAGCAGGATTAACTTGCGCGGCGATGGCAGGAAATGAGCGATTATGCTAGAATAATATGAATATTGTACAAAATGGGGAAAAGTCCTTGGGAGGCGATTTGGTTGAAGGGTTGGAAATTATGGGTAGTAATTGCACTTTGGATAGTGCTTGGTCTTGTAGGTACGTTTATTAATAATTATCATGCCGGTGGCGGTCATGGCGAAGGACCGGAAAAAGGTCACGGCCAGCCGGCAGTAGCGGAACAGCATTAATCTTAAAACGACGACTTGGGGGCTGTCGTTTTTATTGATAGCCCCGCAAAATCAGACCGAGTAATTTACAGTAAATTGGTTGCATTAAACAGCAAATTTCTTAAAGCGGTGAATTATCTCGTGCCAGGAAATTGAGAACTCTCAGTGATACTTTTTTGCTGAGGCTATTTGTACAACACTTTGATTGGCAGTTGTTTATCCAGTCTTTGCTGCGAATCCCAAACAACCAGGTCCTTGATTAACTTATCTTCAATGAGTATTTCCCAGGAGCGGTGAAGCTGCTGCAGGTAAACTTTATTCAAGGATTGGTCCGGCAGGGGGCAGCGGTAGGGGAGGTTTGACGGTTCTTTTATCAGCCAAAGCTTGTTGCCGGTGATATGCGGTGAAGCCGGGAAAGTACGGCATTGGATGGGGCGCAAATCCCTTTGACAGTTTCCCGAGCACCTTGCAAATACAGCCGTACCGGTCCAACTTGGTGGGAAGTCGTAATCTTCGACCGCCTGGTATTCAAACTGCAGCCAGGGTACATTTTTTAAAACTGCTTCTTCGCCGGGTAAAAGATAAATACCCAAACCTGGCTCTGTTTCCCGGCAGCAGGCCCTATTGCAAAGAAAACCGCAGTCAAAGTCGGTGAAATTGGTTTTGTTTGTCAGGGAATAAACAGCCCAAATTTGTTCCGGAGACAAAGCCATTGATTTTCCCTCCCGGTCAAAGACTAAAATCTGTATCATAATACATTATAGCGATGGGTAAAGCAAGTGGGAAACTGCTTGTGTTCTGAAGCGACAATATACAGAGAATTTTAATATTACAACTTATTAGTGAAATGTTGCTCAAACTTTGTGAGAGAGGTATAATTTTGCTGTCACGCGGCCAACATGCTGATGGTACGAAAAGGTAAGAGGGTTTCGGATAAAGATTGGCGGCAGTTTAAAGATATATGTATCCAGGGTACGGATATGGATTGGCTGGTATAGAAAGAGAAAAATTGAGGAGCCGGTTAAAGAGGCCGACTCCTTTTTATTTTAGTGCAAATTACTTTATTACCGCCCAGGCGGGCAGCTGCGTGAAGTCAATGCCCCATACTCCGGGCAGCCAGAAAGTTGCCAGCGCGGTAATGAGGATGATACCCACGATGTTTAGCCAGAAACCGGCTTTGGCCATTTGCGGGATGGTGATATACCCGGTACCGAAGACTATCGCGTTGGGCGGTGTGGCCACCGGCAGCATGAAAGCAAAGGATGCTGCGGTAGCCGCGGTAATCATCAGTGCATAGGGGTGGACCTGCATTGCTACTGCCATGGCAGCCATAATGGGCATCAACATTGTTGCGGTGGCTGTGTTGGAGGTAATCTCTGTCAGGAAGATTGTCAAAGTTACAACTGCCAGGACAATCAGCATCATGCTGGCGCCCTCGAGGCCTGCCAATCTCAGGGCGATCCATTCAGCAAGGCCGGTGCTCTTGAAACCCGCGGCTATTGAGAGACCGCCGCCGAAGAGCAGCAGGATACCCCAGGGGATTTTGTTGGCAGTGTTCCAATCCAGCAGGAACTCGCCCTTTTCCCGGTCAACAGGGATGAGGAACAGGATTACCGCGCCCAGAATTGCGATGGTTGTATCGTGAATCATGGGGAATATTTTCTTCAGCACGAATGAGCGTAAAATCCAGGCAACGGCAACACAGCTGAATACTATCAATACCTGGGTCTGCTGCCTGGTTCTGGGACCAAGTTTTTGCAGTTCTTCGTTAATTATTGACAGGCCGCCGGGAATTTCTTTCAGTTTAATGGGGAAGGCAATCTTCACCAGGTATACCCAGGCAACGACCAGGCCGATTGTGGCAATGGGAATACCGTACATCATCCACTGGGCAAAGCCGATGTCCTTACCGAACATTTCCTTGACTACGCCCACGAAAACCGTGTTGGGCGGCGTGCCGATAATGGTAGCTACCCCGCCGATAGAAGCAGCGTAGGCAATACCAAGCATCAACGCGGTCCCAAAGTTAAATTTACCCGGTCGTAAATCCAGTTCGCTGGCAGCAGCTGCTTCTTTCATGAGCTCTGCGCTGGTACCCCC
>CAZGXM010000056.1:0-18719 GCA_964529795.1 uncultured Thermoanaerobacteraceae bacterium | reverse complement strand
ATAGGGTATCTTTTTATTTTATTATACTTATATATTATTTCGCTGTCAATAATTTATTGATAAAAAACGCAGGAATTGGTAAATTTATTATTACAAATGAAACTAATACCGGAACAGCAACTTTTTTCATACCCCACACTATCCTTGTTTTTAAGGTTATTGTTAGTATGTTTCGCTATAAGTAATCAAACTGCTTCGGGTTAAAAAATTAAAGCCCACCAAAATGATGGGCGTCAATCTTTTGTTACTTTCCACCGGAATTGTTGTTGGCCAGCTGGGCTTGGGCTTCTCGGATCATGCTTTCCACCCGGCTCTTGACACCTGCGTCAGGTTTCAGCTCCAAAACCTCTTGCCACTGCTCAACCGCCTTGGCATAGTCCTGCTTGACATTCATCAAAAATACGCCGTAGTTCATTTTTGCAAAAATGTGCTCAGCATCGGCTTCAATGGCTTTATTAAAATAATCTTCCGCCATATCGTTCTGTCCGCTGTACATGGCCGCCGTGGCCAAGTCCGTCATAATGTTGGGGTCGGGCTCACCCACCTCCAGGGCTCTCTTATAAGCCCCGGTGGCTTTGGCAAAATACTTGACACCATTTTCCACCTGCTGCAGTTCAAACATATACTTACTACCCAGGTCATAGCTGGTATTTCCCAAATCCAATAGCACAGTGTAGTTCTCAGGACTGGATTTTAAAACCTGTTCGTAACGCCGGATGTCAGTTAGCATCTTCACAACTTCATTATCTTGCTGAATTGGTGGCCCCTGGTTAACTTGACGGTTGCTGCGGGCGGAATTACTGATTGAGGGTGACGACCAGATGGTAAAAGACAATACCAGACCCACTGCCAGCAGGGGTGTAAGTATCAAAAAAATTATTTTATTGTTTTTACGGAAAAATTTCATCATAGGCGGATTCCCCTCTCTTTTCCCGGAAGTAATTCCTTGTCCTCAAAAATTAGTACATCCTCTCACAAATTAAATAATATTACAAGTAACCCGCCATGTCAACAGTAGCGGAATCCTGTTTGCATTGGGAAAAAATATTAATAGGTGGCCGTTATCCTGCCACCTGTCAACTAAAATCAATTATTTATTGAAAGCAAACTGCTTCCCATTGTTTAGCCTCAGCCAAAGGAACTGCCGCTGGGAGCACAACTGCTGCCACTGCTGCTCCCTTTCAACAAGCCAAAACCGGTGAAACGCTGTTCCACCTTACCACTGCATTTGGGACAGACTACCTTATCTCTTTCACTCACCGGCACCCGCTTGCTGAAAAGCTCCCCACATTCTGTACATTTGAAATCATAGTTGGGCATGGGAATCTCACCTCCTGCTATTTCACTAAACCGTAGGGCCACTGTTCGGCTGCCGCAACAAGTTTATCCAGCGGTCCCAGTCAAGTAACACATGAGAAAAATGCTGCGGCCACTGCGCCAATACTTGTCAGCTTTTCCTTCATCCGTGCCCCTCCCCAAAGAACTACTTTTTATTATACTTTCTTCGTTTTTCGCTGTCAATTCGCCGTGGCCCGGGCATTTATTCACCTGTTTACACATTTTCTTCCTTTTCCGCTTCAGCCAGGGGAATGCTCACCGAAAATTCCGCTCCCCGGCCCGGTTCGCTGGTTACAGCTGTTTCACCGCCATGGGCCTCAACGATATTTTTCACTATCGCTAATCCCAGGCCGGTACCGGCACGCTTTCTGGTACGTGCCTTATCCACCTTGTAAAACCGTTCCCAAATCAAATCCAGCTCGCTTTTATCAATGCCGGGCCCCGAGTCCTTAACCCTGATTACCCCGGCATGATTTTTTTCCACAGTGACTCTGATTCGCCCGCCCACGGGCGTGTGTTGGATAGCATTATCAACCAAATTCACCAACACCTGCTGCAGGCGGTCGGAATCTCCTTTTACAAGGATGCTGCCGTCAAACAGTTTAGTCTCCAGGTCAATGTCTTTTTCCCGGGCAAGGGGCAGCATTTTGTCACTGACCCGTTCCACCAGATTATTGAGGTCCAACACCCCCATATCCAGTTTCAATTGCCCGTTTTCCAGTTGATTCAAGTCAAGCAGGTCATTAACCAGCCTGCGCAAGCGTAGTGTTTCTTCCAGAAATATATTTAAAACCTGTTCCCGGTCCCGGGGACTGTCAGCCAACCCGTCCTGCATTGCCTCCGCATAACCTTGCAGGTAAGTCAAGGGGGTGCGCAGCTCGTGGGATACACTGGCCAAAAATTCCCGGCGCAGCCGCTCCAACTCCCTCTCCTTGGTAATGTCCTGCAGTAAAGCAACCACTCCCACAGGATTACCCTTTTCCCATAAAGGCGACATGCGTACAGCTATGATGCGATTTTTGGTTGCCAATTCCTCATTCAAATCACAACCCGTGGCCAATATCCTTTCAGTCCAGGGAAAAAACATCTCGTTTATTTCCTCGGTGGTATAACTGCCGGCAGCTTCTAAAAGTTTCACCGCCTGGTCGTTGATAAACATCACCTCTCCCGAAGAGGCAAAAGTTATCACGCCGTCAGACATGCTGCCCACTATATTGGCCAGTTTTTCTTTTTCCTGGGATAATGCCATGACCGAGTTTTCCAATTGTTCCGCCAGGTAATTTAAAGATTTACCCAGCATACCGATTTCATCGTCACTGTTAACCGGTACCCGCCCTTTAAAATCACCACTGGCCATACGGTGGGCATTTTCCTTCATCTGCCGGAGCGGTAATGACAGCTTTCTGGTCATAAAAAAACCCAACACAGTAACCAACAGCACCACCGCCGCACCGATTAAGAGAACCAGCCGGCGCATGTAGGCAATAGTTTCACTGATTGGCTCCACAGGAGTATAGAGCATGGCCGCACCGATTACCTTGCCGTTTCTTTGTACCGGTACCGCCGCAGATAACACCGCCATGTTAAAATGAGGATGAAACCCTCTGGCAGTGACAACCTTCCCGCTTAAGACCTTGTCCACTTCGTCGTTTTGCATACGCATGCCCGGACGCATGCCTATCATACCGCCGCAGGCACGGACCAGGCCGGAACGATTTATTACCATCACCGTGGCATTGAGATATTCCTCCAGTAAGTTTAGATTTTTGATGACATCCTCATCGTCCCGGGCTAAGGCCTCAGCCACCAGGGTGCCCTGACGCACCAGCTCGGCTTCTTTTTGGTCATAATAAAAATTTTCCAGCAAGTGGGTCAATAAAACTCCCAGCACAACAAGGGTGACAATGACCAGGACCACCGTACCCAGCCACATCTTGCCCACTATACTGCGCACCAGGTTCATCCCCTAATCACCTCAAATTTATAACCTACACCCCAGACAGTATGGATAAACTTGGTCGAACCCTGTCCCAATTTTTCCCGCAATTTCTTGATATGCGTATCGACAGTACGTAAATCACCAAAGTAGTCGTAACCCCAAACCCTTTCCAAAATTGCTTCCCGGGTAAAAACCTTACCGGCATTTTCCGCCAAAAATAACAACAGGTCAAACTCCTTCGGAGTCAGTACTATTTCTTTACCGGAACTGACAACCTTGCGGGCGCCGGCATCAATTGACAGCCCGTCAAAGTCTTTGACATTATCCTGCTGCACCCCGGTACTAAATTCCCGGGTGCGCCTGAGCAATGCCTTGACCCGGGCCACCAGTTCCCGGGGACTGAATGGTTTGACCACGTAATCATCGGCTCCCAACTCAAAACCCAGGACCCGGTCTATTTCATCCCCTCTCGCCGTGAGCATAATAATGGGCACCCGGGATACCTTGCGGATTTCCCGGCAGACACTGAGCCCGTCCTGACCGGGCATCATCACGTCCAGAATTATCAGGTCGTATTTCTTCTGTAATGCCAGGCTGACAGCCTGTTCGCCGCCCGCCACCCCTTCCACCTGGTATCCTTCCTTTTCCAGATACATCCTTACCAGGTTGCGCATTTTTTCCTCATCATCGGCAAAAAGAATCCTTGCACACAAATTCATCACCCCTCCGCCAAGTTTAAAGAGGATGGCCCCTTACCATCCTCTTGACGTTAAAATGTTGTTACCTTAGACTTTTTGAAGAGCTGGATGAAATTCAAGATAAACCGGAGCTCATCTTCACTTAAATTACAGATCAGACGCAGCACTGCCTGAACATTATCATTGCCCAGCAGCCTTCGTAATTCCGGAGAAAAACTGGGCAGCATCTGTTCAATACTTTCGTAATCCAAAACAAAGTAACAGGGGGATACCCCCAAAACATCCGCCAGGTTTTCCAGGGTTTTCAATGATGGCTGTACGCGTCCATTTTCTATTTGGCCAACCAACCCGGCAGACACTCCTGCCTTTTCCGCCAGCTCCGCCTGGGTCATACCCTGTTCTTCCCGGGTGGAACGCAGTTTCAAGCCGATGGTGCTCTCATGACTGTGCATGATGGTCGTTAAAGGCACATCCAGTGCTTTGCCGATAGCCTTGACGGTGGCTACCGACGGGTGGACGCTTTCTCGTTCGATTTCACTGAGGTAACTGGGAGAAATGCCAATTTTTTTCGCCAACTCTCCCAACGTCAGCCCTGCACCTTCCCGTAGCATACGGATTTTATCTCCCATGGAGATCTTGAGCCTGTCCCCACCGATGTCTACCAGTATGTTGCGCGATACATTCAGTGCAGTGGCTATTTTATCCAGTGTCTTTAAAGAAGGGCGCTTTGCCCCCCGCTCAATCTCACTCAAATAAGAGATGGAAAGACCGGCACGCTCTGCCATGTCACTTAAAGTATAACCCCTTTCTTCCCTTAAGTCGCGTATCTTCTCACCTAAAATAACCATTGGCCAATTCCTCCAGTAATACCCATAGGGCGTATATACAGTATAGTAATGGTACATCAAAAGCATTAGCTTGTCAATACTGGTGAATCATTGCCATATGGGGTTGGTCGTCTCGATTGCACGAGATTTAGTCCAGAAGTTTATGTTTAAACACAGCCTCCATCTGGGCCAAAGTATTACAAAGATACATCTTACTGTGTCTTTGAAATATTTTTACACTTTGATGTTTGGGCCACTGTTCCCGTGGCATGGGATTTAGCCAGACAATTTCCTTAACCTTTTCACTTAATCTTTTCAGTTTTTCCGCAGTTTTTTGGGGGTACAGTGTTTTCGTATCGCTGATGATAATGACTACTGTATTATTCCCCACTGCCATGGGATGCTCCCCAAGCAGGCGAGCCAGGGCACGGTTCAGATTGGTTCCCTCGCCCCAAATTTTGCTTTCCCGCTGCAATTGGTGAGTAAATTCTTCAATGTCACTGCCAATATTACGGGTAATATTGATTTTTTCCAAATCCTCGGAAAACAAAAATAATTGAATTTTTCGCACCACGGACCGAAGCCCCGCGATGAACAAGATGGTAAAAGTAGCGTAACGAGACATTGAACCGGAAACATCGCAAAGCAATAATAAATCCGGCTTCCTTATTCTTTTTTGGCGAAACTTCAAATCAATGGGTATACCGCCGTAGCGCAAATTGGCCCGGATGGTCCTGCGGATATCCACGTGTTGAGTTTTTTTCGAACTTTCATAACGCCGGGATACTTTTGTGGCAAGTTTCCTGGACAACCTGCGTATAACCTGGTTCATACGCGGTATATCCCTGGAGTCCACACTACCCATATCCTGGTGTATCAAACTCGCTTCCGGCGAGTAGCTTAGCATTAATTCCGCCATCACTGCATCCAGGTAGTCATCACCGGTACTTTCAATTTCCAACGCTTTAAAACTCTTGTTGTTTTCCCATCGCCGGATATGGCCTTTTACCAAAGATTCCACAATGGGTTTAAACTTTTGATCTACTTTTTTTCCCTGGCTGGTCTGCTGCAAAAACTGCTGCAGCCTTGCCTGTTCCTCTGCAGACATTTTCGTGTAGGCCAATGTTTCCTCCTGGCCTAAATCCAGGTTTTCGCCCTGAAACTGCAACTCTGCCCGGGCCTTCTCCATTTGCGCCGCCTGCTCATTCAGGCGACGCCGGTGTTTTTCCGCCAGTTGGGACTTTTCGGCCCCGGTGACAAAAAAATTGTCAAAAGCCTGTTCAAAAAGCTCCATCCGGTCAGCATCCTTCACCAAGGTACCGGCCAGGCCGGCTTTGACCTCCTCACGGTCCTTGAGATCGACATGGGTCAGCGCCACCAAGGCATCCAGAGTTTCGGCGGAACTGATACGCAAACCCCTACGGCGTAACAAACTGACAAAACGCAATAAGTTTACTTCAATTAAATTTTGCTCTGAAATTGTCGGGGAATTATTGGCACTGGCACACATAACGGTAAAGTCCCTCCGGGCCCGCCTGCTGTTCAAAAGTCACTATATCTTCCTGATCTTTAAAAATTACCGTTTCCGTATCGGCAATTAACGCGGGAGTAAGACGGTCAGCATCCAAGGCAACCAGCGCTTTTACCCAATCCAAGGTCTCCGCGATTGCAGGCGGTTTTTTCAGTTCCAACTCCCTGCGAATAAAGGACATGGCCCGGGCCACCTCCGCCGCCAACTGTTCGGGTACTTCCGGAACCCGGCTGTTGATAATCCTCAGTTCCTTTTCCACCGTAGGATAATCTATATATAAAAATATACAGCGCCGCTTGAGGCCATCTGACAGTTCCCGTACCGCATTGCTGGTCAGTACCACAATCGGGATTTTTTTGGCAGTGATGGTACCCATCTCCGGAATAGAAACCTGAAAGTCAGATAACAACTCAAACAGGAACGCTTCAAATTCCTCATCGGTTTTATCAATCTCGTCTATGAGCAGCACCGGTTTTTTCGCCATGCGGATGGCCTTCAAAAGCGGCCTTTCCAACAGGAATTCGGCAGAAAACAACTGATCCTCGTTTAATTTTCCCCCATCTGAAACCTTGCTCATCTGGATGCGCAGCAACTGCTTCTGGTAATTCCACTCGTACAGGGCCTTGTTTTCGTCCAAACCCTCATAACACTGAAGCCTGATCAACTCGGTGTCAAATACCCTGCTCAGCACCTTGGCAATTTCCGTTTTTCCCACTCCGGGGACACCGGTAACCAGCAACGGTTTCTCTAACCGCAGGGCAATATACACTGTTGTAATCAGCCGGCGGTCACATATATAACCTTCATTTGTAAAATGTTTCCAAAGCATGTCTTTATCAACTAACACAAGACTTCCCTCCCCGGTGTAAATTTTCCAAACCAATCCTGTTGATCAAATCAGCAAACTTTTCACCCGCTGCAGCCTGCTCCAAAAAAGTGCCAATCAATGCTTCCACCAAAGGCACAATTTCCTCCTTCCCCACTATGGGGCAAAGTTCCCGGGCCAATTGAGGTTTCCTGCCTAGTTTTCCCCCAACGACAACTCGAAATCCGGTTTTTTCAGCAGTTATTGCCCCGCTCGGGCAGGCTTTAATGCACAACCCGCAGTTAAGACAACTTGCCTTATCGATAAAAGCCGTACCATCCTTGATTTTTATAGCCTTATCCGGGCAAGTTTCCCGGCAATTACCGCAACCGTTGCACTCATTCCGTTCCACTTTTGGCACCCTCTGTCCCTGAATACCAATGTCTTTGACCTGCGGCTGGGAGCAGCTGTTTGGGCACCCTGACAGAGAAATACGAAAGACGTGGTGGTATAAGACCGGCCCGGAAATTCTGTCACGTAATTCTTGATTTAACCTGGGGTCGGAAGCCAATGCTTGCAGCCCTTCAGTTACTTCCTTATGGGGAAAACAACTGTTGGGGCATCCCGTTTTTCCCCCCCGGCAAGTTTCAAACAATAACAAACTGTTTGGTTGCATCATATCCCCTCCGGATTTTCCTGTCTCACTAAAATTATAACCCAAATTAACCGGAGAAAGTGTGTCCCAACTCACATAACAGCAATAGAATTATGCACGTAAAATTGCCTTGGCCCATACTTCTTTCCCGTGACCATTGTACCACTGGCATGGACAGATACCAACAAAACGAGGCAAAAAAATAACCTCTTACCTAGTAAGAGGCTTCATCTTCAAATTTTTCGCCCGAAGGTTCTTCCACGTTTACACCCAACCACCTTAAATAATCCACCCACCGGTTCAGGTCATCGTTTGAAAAGTTGTCCTGCTGAGCTGTTTTTTGATTAGCTGTAACCCCATCTAACACAAAAAACACCTTCCCCATTAAATGTTTTTAGAATTATTTTACTATTGTATCACGGCAATGTAAACATTCTTCCGACAAAACAACAAAACTTCACGCTGAACAGTATATTTACGCCGATGAACAGTAGTTCAGTGGCGGCAAGCACACCGTGACACCTGTGAACCCATTGGATTATGGTTTGATACTATTTTTTCTTTTCACTATCAATGGGTGCTCGATTTGTAAAAACATGTCCCTGGTTTTCCCTGTGTTCCGGTGATATACGTACACCAGCGGTTCCATGGTTCATGCCGCTTTAATACCCACGTTGCCAGAATTTTCTCGCTTATTTAGCCGCCGGAGTTGTTTGCTGGGGAAAAACTATAAAGCCAGCTGTTGCACATCGTTAATCCTTAAAGGTCCCCGGGCATAATACCCTTCACCATATTGCGTTCCAATCAAACTGCCGAAATAACCGCTGCGGGCTTCTATCCGTTTAAAAAGCTGTGGCAGTTCCGTGGGCTTTTGTTCCAGCTTAACCCCGAATTGGCTGGTATGGGCCATGATTGCCTCTAACTTTTGCCGGTAAACTGCGGTAACATCCACAACAAAGGAGGGGTCCCTGGTGTAATGTAAAAAATAATAAAACAAGGTCATGGAACGGTGGGCAGGTTGGTCCGGGTATTTTTTCCACAAACCGGCGAGAAAAACCGCCCGGGTAACCAGGTTTCCGGCAGCAACATGGTCCGGGTGCCGGTCTTCCACATATGGAGCAAATACCAGTTTGGGCTTAAAATGGCGCAGCACTCTGGCAATGGGTTCCAGATATTCTTCCTTTACCGTTAAACAGCTGTCGGGTAATTTCAAATTAACCCGGTCAAAAACCTTTAAGATGCCTGCCGCCCTTTCCGCTTCCCGCCTTCTTTCCTCAACGGTACCGTTAGATGCCATTTCTCCTTCTGTCAAATCAACCAGCACCACTTTGCGACCCAAGGCAGTTTGCTGCGCGACCAAACCGCCGGCGCCAATCTCAATATCATCGGGATGCGCACCAAAAAACATCAGGTCAATCTCCGCGGAAGCCTTGTTGAACATTTGCTTTTACCCCCATTCTAAATTTGTGGTAGTCAAACGGGTATGCCGACTGTCAAAAGTCACAGGCACCGCAAGGATGAAATCCCGCTATGAAAAGCTTCAACCATTCAGGTAAACAATCTGGTGAGACCAAACATCACTGAAATCAACTTTATCCAGGACTGCCAACAACTCTTCTCCAAAGTAAAAGAGAAGCGAATAAAAACTGTAAATTTGTTCCTGGCTGCTGCCGCCGGGCAGCAAAATATCTTCAACCCTGATCACTTGCTGCAAAAACTGTTTGTTCTTTTTCCGCACGCTCTGCCATGCTATTTTTTCCAAATAATTAAGATGGCTTTCCAGCTTGGTCCAGTTTTTTTCACCCAGGGACAAAAAATTACTGTCCAGTTTGCAAAAATCTTCCACCAGTTGCCGGTAATAATTATGTATCATTTCTTTTTTTTCAGCCATAAGCTCACTGATATTTACCGGGTCTCGCCGCCTCAGGTAACTATCCACATATTTTCCAAACCCGGCTGTCAGCCATTTTTCATCAGTCCTTAACTGCTGTAAAATCCGCTCTTCCTCTTTCCCTACCACGGTCACCTGGGCCCGGGGATAAACGGGCGGCATGGAAACACCAAATCCCTGATACAATTCCTTTAATTGAGCCAAATAATTAATTTCACCGGGGCCGGCCACAAATAAAACCGTGGGCAACAGGAAGTCCTGCAAAACCGGTCGTAAAGCCACTCCCGGACTAAAATTTTCCGGTGAACGTTCGCAAACACGTTTCAATTCTTTTAAGGAGGTTTCCCACCCCGTCAAACTTTTACGCGTACTGACCCGGTTTTGTCGCAAGTACAAGGGGACCCTGTTTCCTTCATGGTAATAGAACAAGTGCATATAGCCGGGCTCTTTGGAGATTGGCGCCGCATAGCCCAGATATTTTAACTCTCTTTCCCCGCGGGAAACCTCCTCCTGCACCGCAGCACTCTCGGAAATTGCCCGCTCAAAAACCGGTCTGGCCAGCCGGCGCAGGTTTGGCAGCATGGGGTCCAGCATTACCAGCCCGTAATCGCCCAAAAACCTTAACATTAGACGGGCAAACCACTGGCAGAGATTTTCCGCTGTATCCGCCATTCCCCTGGCCTCTGCCAACAGTTTGCGATTAAATTCTGTTTCCGGTAAACTGGCTGCCAGGCGGGGGAAAAAATCCCCTTTTTTAAAAAAAGTGCTGCAGCCCACTGAAGGTCGTCCTACAGGCTTTTGCCGGGAGATCAGCAGTTTTTTTCTCTTTTTGGCAGAAATAATAAACAAACGGTTAACCTCAGCATAATCGTGGTCCTCGCCGGCCATCCAAAAAACCGGTACTACGGGACGGCTAAGCTCTTTCCGGAGTTTTCCCGCCATTGTTATGGCTGTCATGGCCTTGTACACGGTTAACGCAGGGCCGGTGAAAAAACCGGTTTGCTGGCCGGTTACCACCACCAGGCAGTCATCACGGGCCAATAAACGGGCGTTGGTCAGGGCTTTTCCGCCCGCCCCCAACTGCCGGTTATAAGTTACCAAACAGTCTGATAATATTTGACGCTGTCCACAGTAATTGGATATTTTTTCCGCATGACGCAAGTAATCGCGGGGTGGCACCGGAAAACGGTCCGAAAGCCGGTGGAAACACTGGTAGTAATCCCGGGCAATACCAGTGTTTGCCACACAATTTGCTCGCGTTACACGCATAATTTTTCTCTCCTCCGGAATCCCAAACTGTAAATTTCAGCCGATAAAGGTAAAACCGAGGATAAAACCCCCGGTTTAGTTGTTTTTACATTTGCAGCATAACCCGTAAAATTCCAAACGGTGTGACTGAACCAGTAAATCCCGGGCTTCTACCAAGGAACTAAGGTCAATATCCTTTGACAGTTCCACATCGGAGACTTCACCGCAGCTCTGGCAGACAAAATGGTAGTGATTGTGTGGATTACCGTCAAAACGGCTGAAAGAACTTGCATAGTTTAACTCCATTATTTCGCCCATTTCCACCAGAAACCGCAAATTACGGTAAACCGTTCCCAGGCTGATATTGGGCATGACCTTTTTCGCTTCCTGGTAAACCCAATCAGCAGTTGGATGCGAGGTAGTCCCCTTGACAATGTCCAATATCAATTTTTTCTGTTTGGTCATGCGTTGTTTTGCCATGAAAAATGCCCCTTATTAGTAACCATTACCATTATTTTGGCTAGAAAAGAAAATAACGCAAACCTAATTTAAGCTGCTCTCGGGTTCTCCAAACTCAAACCAATCCTTTACTGCTGTACCGATAATTTTTTGGATATCCGCCATCAATCGGGATAACCTATACTCTGCATTCAAATATTCGTTGATATTTTTATTCAAGGACAACATTTGATACATTTTTTCCAATTGTTCCACCTGCTCTTCGTCAATATCCTCGCCGGTAATTTGCGCCATTTGCAGTTCCAACTGACGGCGTCGAAAATCCTGCAGCAATGTCATGTTGGTTTCATCCTCTTCAACCTTGGCCTTGGCCTCGATAAACTGCCGGTATTCGTCACTGTCGGCCAATGCTTTTGCCAATTGATGCGCCACTTCATACGCTTCCATATTTAAAACCCTCCTCGCCAATTCACGGTAAATATTCCGCTGTAAATGAAATACAGCGCCATGACATTTAAAAAGATGCCGGATAGAATTAAAAGATAACGGTATGCTTTGCTGGCAAGAAACCGCTGTCCTGTTACCACAAGCACGGACACAACCACATACCATGTAAAGTCAGCTAAAATATGGCCGGTAAAAAAAGTAAATGCCCCCATCCAACCATAGAGCCAAGTCTTCTGCAAGAAACCGGCGCCAAAAGTTATCCACCACAAAGTCCAGTAAGGATTTGCTACACTAATAACCATTCCCAGTATTGTCAGCGAAAAAGCACTTTTACCGCGAGCGGTTGGTTCTCCGGACACATCCGCAGTGACAGAAAATTTACCTTTCAGGGTGCCGCTGACTATGCCCCATCCCATCCAGAAAAGCACTGCGCCGCCAATTATGCTTAACACGGCACCGGCCATCTCACTGGTCAGCACTTCTCCCAAGCCAAACATCAACCCGATAACCATCATAACTTCCAGTAGACCATGACCAACTATCAGCAACGGGCCGGCAAGTATACCTTTTCGAGTAGTTTCCACTATAGTTACGGTTAGCAAAGGGCCGGGTACCACTGCACCGGAAAACGCAATAAAAAATGCTGTAATGAATATCACGGGTAAAGACAATGGCAAGCGCTCCTTCTAGCTATGTCATTATCATGATATTCTATTTCCCCGGTAAAAGTCCTGCTTTAAAAGAAAAAGATTAATTCAATGAAGACTCCTTAACTCCCTGACACATTTGCCCGTTGAATAAAGCATAAATAAACCCCTCTCCGGCACTTAGTAATGAAAGGCGTCTTGAGGTCTGCTAGATAATTTGTACCCCGCCATAAGAGCGGGGTACTTGGTTTACAGGTGGTTTTTCACATTATCACTATGGCTACGACCGTTGTCACCACTAACCCGATCACAACCGGCCAGAAATTTCTCCGCGCCAGTTCCATTGGCTCCACGCCACAGATAGCTGCAACGGGAATGAGACCCCAGGGTACCACCGTGCCCCCGCCAATCCAGACCGAAGAAAATTGGCCCAGGGCAGCCAGGGTACCTTTATCCACACTCACTGCGGTACTGAATGTCTGGGACAGCGACCCGACCAGCGGTAATCCTGAAAAACCCGAGCCGTCCAACCCGGTTATGGCGCCGATAACCAGTTGGATAAAGGCAACTGGTATCCTGGACAAGGGAACTATACTTGCCAAAGCATTACCCAAGTCGGTTAACAGGCCGGGAAACTTTTCCACCCCCAAAATTTGTGGGGCAATTTCCGTTGATCCCAGGAAAAAGAACCCAGCGATGACAATCACCGGTGCAAATATTTTTATCCCGAACATAAACCCATCGCGAACGTAGTCGGTAATTTTCTCCAGGGAATCCAAGCCGAACTGCGATATGGCCCCGAAAGCCATGACAAATGCCGCCGTGCCGCCAACAAGCGCCGTGGCCTCACCGCCTTTCAAATCATATACCAGCAAGGCAACAACATCGAAACCGAAAGCAATGGGAACCAGTATGGCCGTCAGGTATGCGGACATGGTGAATGCCCGGGCTTCCTTTTTCGCCTCCTCTTCGGCGAAGCGCCTTCTTTCCTCCTCGTGCTTTTCATGTTCTTCCCTGATACTCTTTTTGGCGGTCAAATATGCCAGGATGGTAGTGACTACTGCCATGGTAATGAACAGGGGAATGCTGGGCCGGATCACCCCCAATGCCCCGATTTCCTTGGGAAAACCTGCCGATACGGCGGTTAAACCCGGCGCACCTTGAATGATATAATCAGTGGACAGTGCTAAACCATGGCCAAAAATATTCATGGATATTGCCGCGCCGATACTGGGTAAACCGGCGCGGATTGCCACCGGCAGCATAATTGCCCCGATCAGGGCCACCGCCGGTGTGGGCCAGACAAACCAGGAGACAATCAACATCCCGATACCCAACACCCAAAAAGCTACATCGGCGTTTACCATAAGTTTGGCTGCCGGTTGCATGATGAGGTAATCGGCTCCCAGGTCGGATAATACCTTGGACATGGCTACAACCAGGGAAATTACCACGATAATGCTCCAAAACTGCCCTCCTGAAACGATTAGAGCATTAAATACCGTAGAAACCGCACCAGCCACACTGCCCTTAGCAACCCAGCCGAATAGCAACAGGCCAAGCAGGCATGGTAAAACGGTGTCCCTGCGCATAACCATTACTATCAGCACCACCAGCATCACCAAAAAGTAAATCCAGTGAAGAATACTCAATTGCGGCATTCAAAAACCTCCTTTGCTATACTACCGTTTGACTGAATATATTGGCCAAACCTGCGTCTTCAACCCGCTTCCCTATCGCTTCTGTATCAGTAGTATAGAGGTTTTTCCTCTTCATTCTGTTAAAGTAAACAGCACCGGAAAAAGTATACTTTTTAGTAATACCCTCTTCCGTTCGCATCTGCTGTCCCACATGGCTGATGGCATCACCTACAGCCAATGTGTCAGGCAAGGTTAAGAGATCTTTTCCCACAGCATAACGGACAGCATTGTGCCCGGCCAAAGTACCGGTAACAATGGCTTCCGTATGGCCAACCAGCAAGCCGGCTTTCTCACCGCCACAAAACAGGTTTTCCAGCCCTTCAACTTTTAAGACGTTATCACGGTAAGATATGGCCAGGTAACGCATGGAATTACCGATGCCCCCGGCATATGGATCCTCAAAACGGGCATTTTCAAAGCCGGGGATTTTACGCAAGCTATCCAACGGATAAAAGGGTGACATCAGTTTTGCATGTCCGGTATCCAGTAAAATAACATTTTCTGCAAACTCCTTTAACGCATACTGCTGGCAGGCCTTGGTGGCCAGTATTTCTTCTCCTTTTTGCAGTTCCTTGGGAATGGGAATAACCGCCACACCGGTCTCATTTAACTTTTGCACGATTTCGTCGGCAAGAGACTCTTTGTACAGTTTGCACGAACCGCTCATGGCCCCTATGGAGCCGTCGGCCTTCTTGCCCATAAATTCTTCCGCCCCGGCTTTTGCCGCCACACTGATGCGCGGTCCGAAGGTAGGACAGCGGTAAATACACATGGCACAGCCATTACCGTACTTGGAACAGTTTCCCGGCGGCCCGGATGTACCGGTGGTTTCCACAAAAACATCCGCCTCGTAACGGTCGCCATTTTCGGCTACCACCGCAACAATTCTCTTGCCGTCAGTTTCCACTCCCTTTATCCTGGTGTTGGTCTTTATATCCACCCCTGCAAACTGCAGCCGTTTCTTTACTGCCGGCTCAATCTTAGCCACGTCGTAAAGGGTGGCATGCTTATGTCCCGGAAAATCAATATTGGCGTGCCGGGCATTTTCGTCGGCCACCTGAAAAAGGTCCCCACCGCCCATGGCCAACATTTCTTCGGTAGCGGTAAAACGCCCGTTGTTGCGCATAATTCCGCCTACCAGTCCGGTTCCCAGCAACATGTCTGTCCGCTCCAAAACCGTCACTTCATCAGCACCGGCTTTTTTGGCGGCAAGACTGGCGGCACAGCCGGCCCAGCCACCTCCTACTATTACAACTGTTGGCATTTAAATCCTCCTTTTTGGGAAAAATTCAATATCTAAAAAACTCAGCCAAATATTGTCTTGAAACACTACTTATAAAATACCCGCGTAGTGGCAGATGATTTCAATGAGCTTAACCAGCGCTTTAATACCATAGCGGGTGACATCTTCTCTTAATTGACCGTCTTCATCGGTTGTCCCCAAACCGGTGGAAATATAAATATTGTCGTCATAGGCCACCGTGGGAATAACACCCATTTGACTGAGTCCGGTCTGCATCAGGTTGGTACCGGCATACATATCCTCGATTGAGAAAACGGGTATTCCCATCTTACTGTTCTTCCAGGTTCCTTCGTAGTTAACCTCTACTGCCGTGGAATTATAGGATTTGGAGATTAAAATTCCCTCACGCAGTTTCGGGTCCAACTGTTCAAATTCTTCCTTGACAATACGTTCCAAATCGTCAACAGGCTTGGTCAGTACTTCCGGGTTATCCTTAAGAACCTTTAACGCCTGTACTTGGGTGAGCAAGGCTTCTTTACCCGGGTCAAAGGTAACGTAAGCAGCCTTGCCGTAGGAACCGGGGGTTCCCCAGCGGTCACCTTGCATCCCCAGCGCCCTGCGAATAGGGACCATGAATTCTTCCTTACCGATTATCAAACCGCTGGTTGCTGAACCGGTAGCCTTATCCATACTGTAAACCACCACGTCCGCACCGGTTTTTCTCGGGTCATGTCCCACAAAAGGCAGTCCCCAGGCATTGTCCACCACGTAAGGTATATCATAAGAGTGTGCCAGGTCGGCAATATATTTTTGCAGCAGCGGTGTACCGTCCTCATCCTTGGCACCGTAACCATAGCCAGGGGTCTCATAACCCAAAGAAGTGAAGCCGGTGAGCATGCTTTCATGAATTTCTGCATGCAGGGCCATTTTTTCAATGGACGCTTCGGGGTCCACGCCGGTCAAAAACGGTACCGGGTGATACTTGATACCGTGCACACTGTAGTCCGCGCCTTCCAGGGGTACAATTACCGT
Organism: uncultured Thermoanaerobacteraceae bacterium; assembly: GCA_964529795.1. Classification (GTDB taxonomy): domain Bacteria; phylum Bacillota; class JADQBR01; order JADQBR01; family JADQBR01; genus CAZGXM01. The sequence continues at coordinate 2,259 of CAZGXM010000056.1, read as the reverse complement.
ATCGGTATTGTTCTGCCGTTTGCCGTAAAAACCCAATTCACCGGGAATTGAACCCCGGTCCGCAAAAATATCTTTAAACCGTCCCGGGAATGGACGACCATAGCTGCCCTGGTGATGCAGGTATTTTTCATAGGGAGCAATATAACGGGCACGGTAATTATCCCCTCGCCCTTGCATGGGTGGCGTAAATAAGGCGTCAAAGGTTACCCAGACCGCCGCCTCACAGGTGCTGGTGGCAGCCGCATCGTACTCATCGCCGTAAACCTCTTTTACCAGTTCGCGAATCTGGTCCATCAGTTTTGCCAGAGGAATAACTTCCCTGGCGCCACTTTCACTGGCTGCCAAAATGTCCTTGCGCAGTGGTGCAGGGCAACCGGAGATTGCCCCGGTAAGCCCGAATTTGCCTCGCAGTTCATTAGGAATCCCCAGATCATCCGCTGCCTTTCTGACCTCGGCATAAATGTTGGCAATATTGGCATGCAAGTTTTTATACATCTGAAATTTATATTTATAAGCCATAATGTTTTACCTCCTGTGTTTATTTCACTTTTACAATCATTTCCACTTCAACTGCAGCATTCACAGGCAGCTCGTTTACCCCTACCGCCGCCCTGACATGCTGCCCGCTTTCACCGAAAATATCCCCCAGCAGTTCGGAAGCGCCGTTGATTACTTTGGGCTGATCGGTAAAGTTGGGGGCACTATTGACAAACCCGGTCACTTTTACAATCCGGTCGATGTTGTCCAGAGAACCCACCTGCCCTTTTACTACCGCCAGGCAGTTTAAGACACAGATTTTTGCTGCCTCGTAACCCTGTTCCAATGTCAGTTCTTTTCCCAATTTTCCTTTATACTTGAGCTGTCCGTCAACAAAAGGGATTTGTCCGGAAGTGTACACGTAGTTATCCACCTTAACCGCCGGCACGTAAGTAGCCACCGGTTTGGGGGCTTCGGGGATAGCCAAACCCAGTTCCTTGACTTTTGCTTCATAAGACACTCATCTTTTCCTCCTTTCATAATGTCTTTATGAAACTTCTGTATTTGTCGTCTTGCTTAATTCATTGCTCTATACACCTGGCTTACTGCAACGAAACTCCACGCCCGGTTCCAACCCTCTCTCCAAACCACTGACTCTTTCATTCTTTTTAAACATTCCCGCCCGGTACGGGTCTGTGTCCGGCATAAATCGCTTCTTTTCTTTTTAATAGTATGATTTCATGTATACCTGTTTATGTAATAAAATTCCTTTGCAAAAAATAAAACACTACCTGCGCAAAACAGGCAGTGTGGGATTATTGAAAATTTTGTGTACTAGCGGACAACTCCTGTAACCACCAGCAGCGCAAAAATCAGGTAAAAAAAGCCTCCGGTCATCAAGAAATAGGGTGTAATATATCTTTTCAGGCGCAACTGCAGGTAAACAACAAACGCCGATACCAGCACCAGTACCACACTGATTAACGCCGTAAAAGTCAGATTCCAGTCTGTTAAAGCTATCCCCAAAGCGGGGATCAATGAACTCTGAAACACCATGGCGCCGGTGATATTACCCAAAGCCAAAGTATCCTTGCCCTTGCTGACCCAAATGATGCTGTTAAACTTTTCCGGCAGTTCTGTGGCAATCGGTGCGATTATCAAGGCCAGTACAAACTGCGGTATGTCGATTATTTCAGCCAGGTGCTCAATACTACCCACAAATACCCGCGCACCGATAATAATCAAGGCCAATGCAGTGAAAACCTGGAGGACGACAATCCGTATCGAGGGGGCACCTGTTTTCCTGCTGAAGAATAACGGGCTCAAGTCATGGTCCTCTTCCAAATCATCCCCTTTGGTCAATGTCTGCCAGACGTAATAACCATAAGCAGCTACCAGGAATATAATGACGAATAATTTCAGGGTGTGAGTAGGCAGGAAAGAGGCCAGGACAGCAATCGTATAAACTATCAAAAAGAAACCCAAATCTCTGGACATGGTCAAAATATCCACTTTCATCACACCGGTATTTTGACGGCGTCCATTATAGACAATGGCAGCAACACCCACCAGAAAAAACGCCAGGGTTCCCAGCATAAACGGTGCACCCAGTATCGCCCCAATGCCGATTTCATGTCCCTCAGCACCCGGTCCGAAGAGAATGGCAATCACCGGTATCATGGTTTCCGGGAGAGCTGTTCCCACCGCAGCCAGAATGCTGCCCACCGCCCCCTCCGAAAGATTTAATTTTTTTCCCAGCCATTCAATACCGTTGGTAAAGAC